>JBAZKX010000194.1:0-5188 GCA_041650575.1 Desulfobaccales bacterium | reverse complement strand
GCCGGGGAAGGAACGGGAGTACTCGGCGAAAAGCACCAGGGCGGCCAGACCGGCGGAGCCGATGGCGTAACCCTTGGTGACGGCCTTGGTGGTGTTGCCGACCGCATCCAGAGGATCGGTGATGTTGCGGATCTCATCCGGCAGTTCCGCCATTTCGGCGATGCCGCCGGCGTTGTCGGTGATGGGACCGTAAGAGTCAATGGCCACGACGATACCGGTCATGGAGAGCATGGCCACCGCGGTCAGCGCGATGGCATACAGGCCGGTGCCGGGGTTAGCCAAGCCGCCGCCCAGATGGAAGGCTGCCAGGATGGCCGCAACGATAACGATAACCGGGGCCGCGGTGGATTTCATGGACATGGCCAAGCCCTGAATGACGTTGGTGCCGTGGCCGGTGGTGGAGGCCAGGGCAATGGACTTAACCGGGTTGAAGCTCTTGGAGGTGAAGTATTCGGTGATGGCCACGATCAGGCCGGTGAGGGCCACGCCAATGACCGCCAGCAGGAAGACGTTCATGGGCGGAATCGCAAAGCCCGGAGCGCCCTTAACGGCCTTGGCAGCCACGCCGGTCATGAACTTGTTGGCCAGGGGGTAAAAAGCGATGATCGCCAGGATGCCCGCAGTGGCCAGGCCCTTATACAGGGCGCCCATGACGTAGTCGCCTTTGCCCAGGCGGACAAAGTAAGTGCCGATAACCGAGGCGATGATGGAAACGCCGCCGATAACCATCGGGAAGACGATGGCGTTGGAACCGGCGCCGTACACGGTGAAGGCCAACAGCATGGCCGCCACGACGGTTACGACATAGGTCTCATACAGGTCAGCGGCCATACCGGCGCAGTCACCCACGTTGTCGCCGACGTTGTCAGCGATAACCGCGGGGTTCCGGGGGTCGTCTTCGGGGATGCCGGCTTCGACCTTACCTACCAGGTCGGCGCCGACGTCAGCAGCCTTGGTGTAGATGCCGCCGCCCAACCGGGCAAACACGGACACCAGGGAGCACCCGAAGCCGAGACCGATGAGGGCGTGCATGGCTTCTGCGGGAGCCGCCGCCATCAGGAACTTGTAGTAGCCGCCCACGGAAATCAGGGCCAGGCCTACTACCAGCATGCCGGTGACCGAACCGCCCCGGAAGGCTACCTTCAGGGCGTGAGCCATACCGGTGAAAGCCGCCTGCGCAGTGCGCACGTTGCTCCGCACCGACACATACATGCCGACGTACCCGGCCAGAGCCGAGCCCACCGCGCCGATGACAAAGCCGATGGCGGTGTATTTGCCCAGAGCGAACAGCAGCACGAAGACCACCGCGCCCACCATGGCCACGGTCTTATACTGCCGGTTCAAGAAGGCATTGGCCCCTTCCCGCACCGCGGCGGAGATTTCCTGCATCCGAGGATTGCCGGCGTCCTGTTTCAGGACCCAGGTGGTGGTGAACAGGCCGTAGGCCACGCCCACCGCGCCACAAATCAACGCGAAACTCATAATATCCATACTGTCCCCTGTCCTCCTATAACGTAATGATTTCCTTAAAGGTTTAAGGTCCTTAAAGCTAATGCCGAGTTAAACGTGCATCACCTCCCCTGCCCTGCCGATGGTTCCGTGAGCAATCTTCTAGCTGAATGTCAATTCATACCCTAGAATGATACCGGGTGTAAAGGAAAAATTTCACAAGTTTGATTTAATTAGAGCCGGAATCTTCCGGAAAATCGGGAGGTGGAAGCAGAGTTACCGCCGGGGCGGATAAATTTTTTTTCTCCTGGAGTTCAGCCGCCAACTCCGGATGGAGTTTCGGGTCCACCACCACCACGCCGTGGCGTTCGGCCAGGGTCAGGAGGTATTGGTATTCCATGGCCTGTTTTTCCAGGCGATAACGCAGCCAGAGGCGCAGCGGCAGGTACAGGAGCGCCAGGGCCAACAGGGTGATGAGGACATAGGCGCCGCCCAGCCCGATGAACTTGACCGTTGCGGTGAGTAACGCGAACACCGCCCGCCCCTGGACCAGAAACACTACCAGAACCATGAAGCCCAGGAGGCCCAACAGGTAGCGCCACCGCCCCAGCCGGGCGCCCCAGCGGCCCCGTGGCGAGTCCGCGGCTTCCGCCGGCGCCTCTTTACCCAGCATCTCGAAGCCCTGGATAATGAGGCCGAAGAGGAACATCAGGACAATGGGGGCGACGAACGCGGCCAGCAGGTATGGGCTCCAGGGAAAGGGGATGACCACCTGGCGTCCGGTAAAGATGCCTTCGTCCATCTGCCAGACGAGGGTGAAGACCAGGATGAGGATCTCCACCAGGCCCACCACCACCAGGAAGCTGTTGAAGATGTAGCGCTTCTCCAGGGGATCGTAAAAATTGAAGAATCTGGACATAGAAAATACGGGTTCCGGGTTCCGGGTTTTCGGTTAATATCTGCGCAGGGCGCGGTCAGCCCTTTGGCGCTCCCAGCCATAGAGTCCCGCGGCCCAGGCCAAGAGGACCAGGTCTTCCAAAATAGCCGCCAGACCCACCTGCCGCTGAAAGAACAGGCCGCAGCCGCAGTCGATCTTCAGGCCCCGGGCCATAGTGACGAAGATGACGACCAGAAAGGCGGCCAGTAGCCCGGTCAGAAGGAGCAGGCCGCTGCGCCGCTTGAGCCCCACGGCCAGTGTCAACCCCGCGGCGATCTCCAGCCACGGCAGCACCGCGGCCACCCCTCCCACCAGGCTCTCCGGCAGCAACCGGTAAGCCAGCACGGCTTCGGCAAATTCATAGGGGTGCAGGAGTTTCTGCAACCCGGCATAGATAAACAGCCCGCCTAAGACCACTTCCAGGCATCTTAGAAAAATAGTGCTGTGCTTAATCCGCAAGTCTCGCTCCTAAAAAAATCATGGGGTGAAAAGGCGAAAAGGAAATAACCAGTATTTGCTCGCGGTATATTGCACCGGTATTCAAAAAATGCACCCGAACCAATGGCGCCGATCAATTCTCTCCACCCCTTTTCGCCTCTTCGCCTTTTCCCCTTTTCGCCCCTTTATTTACTCGTGTCCGCGGGGTAGCCGGCCTCGTCCCAGGCCCTGAATCCCCCCATGAAGACCGCCACCCGGGTATAGCCCAGGGCCTGCAGTTTTTCCGCCACCCGCAGGGACAGATCGCAACTCTCCTGGCCGCAGTACACCACGATCTCCCGATCCTTGGCGGCCCCCGCCAGCTTCTCGGCCTCGCCCTGCTCCAGCAGGCTCGGGGTGAGGCTGAGGGCCTTGGAGACGTGCAGCTCGGCGTACTCCTCGGTGGGCCGGGCGTCGATAAACAGGGCTTGACCCGCTTGGAACAGGGCGTAGGCCCGGGCCAGATCGATGGTTTTCACCCCCTGAAATTCCTGCTCTCGGCGCTGAGTCCGCATCTGCTCGATCCGGGCGGGCAACTCGCCCCGCCAGGATTGCCGCACCAAAAGCCACTCCTGCATCAGGCCGAAGAAGGCCGCGACCAGCAGGATAAATCCGGCCCAGGCCAGGTCATGCCGCCAGATGCGGCTCATTGGGGCTGCTTACCCTCCGGTGCGGGCGACCCGGGCGCGCCTGCCGGCGGCTCGACTTCAGAGGCGGCGTAATGCTTCTTGCCCGCATAATAAAAGGGGACGGGCAGGAAGCCTTCATCTTCCCTGCTGAAGCCATCTTCTTTGGTCTGATGATAATAGCGCCATACCCGCCCCTCTTTCTGGTCGGCCAGGAAGACTTGCTTGCCGTCGGTCACCATCTGGAACCGGCCTCCCGAGGCCTGGGCAGGAAATTTCTTGAGGTCCAGGGGGCCTCCTTTGGTCTCCCCGGGTCTTGCCTGCGTCTGCAAGTCCTCGGCCACCTGCTGGGCCAGGCGCTCATGAAAAAAGGAGCTATACAGCCAAAAAATACCGGCGCCCACTACCAAACTGATGAACACCGTCCAGGTCCAACCCTTACCGCGCGCCATCTGACACCTCCATCGGGCGGATTTGACCGGACGGGGCCTGGGGAGCCGCCGGCGGCCTTAACTACAGCCTCGGCCGCTCCGACCGGACCCGGCCGGGATGTTCAAGAGCACTCCAGTCGCTTGATCCCCTCATCCTGAGCTGCGCCCCTGTGGCGCAGGATCGTCCTTGAACGCCGTTTCCGATGACCCCCACCAAGCCGGCGGCGATTAAATCCGGCCCCCGGGGCTTGCCTCCGCCGCCGGAGCAGGTAAAATGAAACCTCAAATTAATGCACCGGGAACCCTATGGACCTGAATTCACCCCACGATAACATCACCGCCATCACTTTTGACCTGGGCAACGTCCTGGTCAAGGTGGATCACCTGCGCTTCTGCCGGCGCCTGGCTGCGCTGGCGGGCCTGTCCCCCCAGGAGGTCTATGCCCAGGTGTTCGAATCCAGCCTGGAGCCGGGCTACGACACCGGCCGCATCAGCTCCCGGGAGTTTTACCAGCGGGTTACGGCCCACTTCGGGGTCACCCTGCCCTACTCCCGGTTCAGCCAACTCTGGTGCGACATCTTCGACCCCATGGACGGCATGGCGGCACCGGTGCAGCGTCTTGCCGGCCGGTTCCCGCTGTTCCTGCTGTCCAACACCAACTCCCTGCATTTCGACTATATCCGGGAACGCTTCCGCGAGCTCTTGCAGCCGTTCCGGGCCTTCATCCTGTCCTATCAGGTGGGCAGCCGCAAACCCGAGGCCGCCATCTACCAGGCCCTCATTCGCGAGGTGGGGCGCCCTCCGGAGGAAATTCTCTTCCTCGACGATAAGCCGGCCTTTGTGGAGGCGGCTGGGCAGCAGGGGCTGGCGGCCTGGCAGTTTACCTCCCCTCAGGAGTTGCAGCAGGAACTGGAACGTCACGGCCTGTGGTAAAAGCCGGTTTTCCGTTTTCGGTTTTCTGTTTTCTGTTTTCTGTTGAAAAACAGGCAACCTCACCTGGCAATTCAAGGGCATTCAAACCATACCACCCAGAACCTGCTTCTAAAACGCCTTACCGATGGCCTTATCCAGTTGGGCTTCATAGACCCGGTAATTATACAGGGCCTGAACGAAATTTAAGTCCGCCTGGGAAAATTGCACCTGGGCGTCGGTGAACTCGATGATCGTGCCCACTCCGGCCTGGTAGCGGCCCCAGGCCAGGCGCAGGTTCTCCCGGGCCGCCTCCAGGGCCTTCTTCGTGGCCCGGATCAGCTCCCAGCCGGTTTTGA
>JBAZKX010000193.1:0-5200 GCA_041650575.1 Desulfobaccales bacterium | reverse complement strand
TATCTCTACACTGTCCTCCAGGAGTCCCTCATCGGCCAGCGCATCGTCAAGGCCTTTGCCCGGGAGGATTACGAAGAACAGCGCTTCTTCCGGGCCAACTGGGACTATTTCAACATTCGCATGAAACTCAACGCCACCCGGGAGCTCTCCCCGCCGGTGATGGAATTTTTAGGCTCCCTGGGGATGGCCGGGATCATTCTGTACGGAGGTTACGCCGTCATCCGGGGCGTCTCGACCCCGGGCACCTTCTTCTCTTTCCTGGCCGCCCTCCTCATGCTCTACCAGCCCATCAAGAGCCTGAGTTCAGTGCAAAACGTCGTCCAGGAAGGCCTGGCCGCAGCGGTGCGGGTCTTCGGGCTCATGGACCGGGAGCCCGAGATTGCCGACCCCCCCGAGGCCGTGAGCCTGACGCCCCTGGCCCAGGAGATCGGCTATGCCGGGGTCAACTTCGCCTACGACGGCCGGGAAAATGTCCTCCATGACATCAATTTCACCGTGCGCCGGGGCGAGGTGGTGGCCCTGGTGGGTCCCTCCGGGGCCGGTAAATCCACCCTGCTTAATCTCCTGCCCCGCTTCTACGACGTCACCGGCGGGGCCATCCTGATCGACGGCCACGATATCCGGGAAGTCACCCTGGCCTCGCTCCGGGGCCAAATCGGCGTGGTCACCCAGCAGACCATCCTGTTCAATGACACCGTGCGCCACAACGTGGCCTACGGCCGCCTCAAAGCCACCGAGGCCGAAATTCTGGGCGCGCTGAAGGCCGCCCACGCCTATGACTTTGTCATGGCCCTGCCCCAGGGCCTCGACACCCTCATCGGCGAACAGGGAGTGCGCCTCTCCGGCGGCGAACGCCAGCGCCTGGCCATCGCCCGGGCGCTCCTGAAAGACCCGCCCATCCTTATCCTGGACGAAGCCACTTCGTCCCTCGATTCCGAATCCGAACGGGAAGTGCAGCAGGCCCTGGACCGCCTCATCGTGGGCCGCACCACCTTGGTCATCGCCCACCGCCTCTCCACGGTCAGGAACGCCGACCGCATCATCGCCCTGGAAGACGGCCGCATCATGGAGATCGGCACCCACGCGGCGCTGCTGGCTCAAGACGGCCTCTATCGCCACCTCTATGAGATGCAGTTCGCGCACGAGGACACCGCCGGCCCTAATGCAGCCGAAGAACCCCCGGCCCGGAAAGCCGCGTCGTAACTAGGCTAACTCCAGGTCATTTCAAGTTAGCTTCCCCGTGCCCTGCGCTCTGTAATCTCAAACTCGATAACCCCGTTTTGACCGGGCTTCTCCCCCTTGCTTTCCCCCCAATCGGCCTTAATTTCACTTATATACCTCTCTGACCCGATGCATCACCGTTGAATCCTCGACAGGGGTGAAGATCCATGGACAGTCTCGACGAAAAATTCCCCCAGCTGCCCGAGCGCCTTAAGGGGTTGGGCGAACTCGCCTTCAACCTCTGGTGGAGCTGGCATCCCGCGGCCCGGATGGTCTTCAAGCGGCTGGGCCGCCAGGCCTGGAAGGATACCGGCCACAATCCGGTGAAGCTCCTCACGGCCCTGCCGCCTTCCGTGCTTGAGGCCGCGGCCCAAGACCCGGAGTATCTCCGCCACTACGACTTAGTCCTGGCGCATTTCCGCCGTGACGTGGAAAACCAGGTGTGCTGGTTCACGGCCAACGTCACCGACGCGGAGTGCGAGCCCATCGCCTATTTTTCCCTGGAGTACGGCCTGCACCATTCCCTGCCCTTCTATGCCGGGGGACTGGGCTTTTTGGCCGGCGACCACCTCAAGGAGGCCAGCGACCTGGGGACCCCGCTGGTGGCCGTGGGGTTTATGTATCCCGACGGCTACCTGCGCCAGATGATCAACCCCGACGGCTGGCAGGAAGGAGCCGACGAAACCCTGGACCGGGATGCCGCGCCCATTTCCCGGGTGTACAATGATAAGGGGGAGCAACTGGTGGTGCAGGTGCCGGTGGGCGACCCGCCTATCTTCGTGTCGGTCTGGAAGGTCATGGTGGGGCGCATCCCCCTGTACCTGATGGACACTGATATCGAGGCCAACAATCCGGACCACCGCCGCATCTCCAACCACCTCTACATCAGTGAACTGGAGCAGCGGCTGCTCCAGGAGATCGTCCTGGGGCTGGGGGGCACCGAGGTGCTGGATGCCTTGGGCATCAAGCATTCGGTGCTGCACATGAACGAAGGGCACCCGGCCTTCGCCTTGCTGGAACGCCTCCGGGAACGCATCGAAGCGCGCCAGATGACTTACGCCGACGCGGTCAAAGAGGTGAAGGCCACTTCGGTTTTCACCACTCACACGCCGGTGCCGGCGGGCCACGACGTCTTCCCTTTCGACATGATGGACCGGTATTTCAGCCACTATTGTTCTCGCCTGGGGCTGAGCCGGGATGATTTTTTCGACCTGGGCCGCAATCCCGCCGACCCCAACGCCGGGTTCAACATGACCGCCTTCGCCCTGAGGCTGTCGGACTACCATAACGGCGTCAGCGCCAAGCACGGCGAGATCTCCCGCAGGATGTGGCAGCCTCTGTGGCCGGATCGGCCGGAGGACCAGGTCCCCATTATCTCCATTACCAACGGCGTCCACGTGCCCACCTGGATTTCCCCCAAAATGGAGCTCCTGTTTGACCGCTACCTGGGGGCCGGCTGGCTGGAGAGGCACGACGACCCTGCCCTGTGGGAGTTGTTGGACGCCATTCCCGCCGAGGAAATATGGGAAGTTCACTGCCGTCAAAAGGCCAAACTCATCGACCGCATCCGGGAGCGCACCCGGTTGCGTTGGGGCAACGACCATATCAGCTGCACCAACGTGGTGGCGGGCGGGGTGTTGCTCGATCCCACCGATCTGACCCTGGGATTTTCCCGGCGGTTCGCCACCTACAAGCGGGCCGACCTGATCTTTCACGACCTGGAGCGTTTGAAAGCCATCCTCCACAAGCCCTGGCAAAACGTGCAGATCATCTTTGCCGGTAAAGCCCACCCTGCCGACGACCCGGGCAAACGCCTCCTCCAGCGGATCTTTAATTTCGCCCGGGATCCCGAGATGAAAGGGAGGATCGCGTTTGTGGAAGACTACGGGGAACAACTTTCCCAATACCTGGTCCACGGGGTGGACGTCTGGCTCAATAATCCCCTGCCGCCCCTGGAAGCCTGCGGCACCAGCGGCATGAAGGCCTCCTTAAACGGCCTGCCCCAGTTAAGCATCCTGGACGGCTGGTGGATTGAAGGGTTCAACGGCGACAACGGCTGGGCCTTCGGCGCCGACGCCGGTGACGACCGGGACGCCCAAGACGCCGCGGCCATCTACGATATCCTGGAGCGGCAGGTGGTGCCTCTGTTCTACACGACCGACGACGCCGGCATCCCTCAAGGCTGGGTGAGACTGATGAAAAACGCCATCAAGAGCAACGCGGCCCGATTCAGCGCCCGGCGAATGGTCAAAGAGTACGTTCAGAAATGTTATCAGGAGGCCCTGGACTTCTCCATGAAGTGACCCGGCTGCGAGAAGAAGGCCGGCGGCCAAACCGGAAATGCTACCGAAAGGCGCGAAAATCGTCTATAACGTAACCTATGCAGCCTTACTGGCATAACCTCTTCCGCCGCCTCCAGGGGGTCGAGGGCGCCGGCCCGCCGCCGAACCCTCTGGTTACTGCGGCCGCCGCGGTCTGCTCCCGGCTCTTTGGTCTGGGGGCCGGAACCCGGCGGGGCCTGTACTCCCGCGGGGCGCTGCGGGTCAAACGGCTGCCGGCCCCGGTGGTGAGCGTCGGCAATCTCACCGTGGGCGGCACCGGCAAGACCCCCATGGTGGCCTGCCTGGCCCGGCTCCTTAGGGACCGGGGCCGGCGGGTGGCCATTCTCAGCCGGGGTTACGGCGGGCGGCTCGAAGGCCCCACCCGGTTGTCCGACGGCGAACGCCTCTATCACCAACCTCCCGAAGTGGGCGAAGAACCCTACTGGCTGGCCCGGACCCTGCCCGGGGTGGCGGTTTACACCGGGGCCTGCCGCCATGCCGCGGGCCTGGCCGCCTGGGAGGAAGTCAAACCGGAGATCTTTCTCTTAGACGACGGCTTCCAGCACCTGCAACTCCACCGGGACCTGGACCTGGTGCTCTTGGACGCCGCCTCTCCCTTCGGCAACGGCTATCTCCTGCCCCGAGGCCCCCTGCGGGAGCCCCGCGCCGCCTTGAACGCCGCCCAAGTCCTCATCCTGACCCGGTTCGAGGCGCCGCGCCACCAGGCGCAGCGCGCCGCCCTGGAAGAAGAGTTCCCCGCGGCAACGGTCCTGACCGCGGCCATTGCGCCGGTCAAGGTGAGGGCGTACCCCGGCGGGCATACCGAAGCGCCCGAGGCCCTGCGGCGCCGGCCCTTGGTGGCCTTTGCCGGCCTGGCCCGGCCCGAGGTCCTGATGGAAACCCTGCGCGACCTGGGCGCAGACCTGAAAGGCTTCCAGGCCTTCCCCGATCACCATGCCTACAGCCGCCGGGATTTGCAGGCCCTGGCGGACGCGGCCCGGTCCCTGGGGGCCGGCGCCCTGATCACCACCGGCAAGGATTGGGCCCGCCTGGGAGAGCGCTGGGATGAGGACTTGCTCCTCTGGGTCCTGGAAGTGGAGGCCCGGCTGCATGAACCCGAGCGCCTGCTGGAGTTGCTGGACCGGAGTCTGACGCCTCTGTAGGAAACCGTACCGGCACCATGGCCCCTTCACTTCCCTTGCGCCTCTGCCGCCCCTTGTCGGCCTACCCCCTACCGCAGCTTCGGAAAATGTTTTACAATAGACAAATTGCAGCTCTTACCGATGGTAAGGAGCCTCACAGTCCTGCGCCAGGATCGGCCTTGATGGAAACAGTCAATCAGCTCAGAGAACGCCCCCTGCCCGCCGAGGTCCAACAGCGCTTCCGGCAGCTTGAGGTGGCGCGCCGGTTCACCCGGGACCCTGAGGTGGTGCGGCGCATCCTGGTGCGGGCCCCCAACTGGGTGGGGGATGCCATCATGAGCCTGCCGGTGCTGGCCGGGCTGCGGCGCCTCTTCCCCCTGGCCGAAATCACCGTGCTGGCCGCGCCCCGGGTGGCTCCGCTGTTTGTGGCCCAACCCGGGGTGGCCGAGATCGTCCGCTACCCGTCGGGCCGGGGCAAGTGGCAGGTGCTCTGGGAACTCCGGGGGCTCTTCGACG
>JBAZKX010000192.1:0-5212 GCA_041650575.1 Desulfobaccales bacterium | reverse complement strand
GTTTAAGGATCGGGAAAATGATTCTGAAAAGCCTTGAATTTGAAATCAGGTGGCGGCTCCGGGAACTTATCCAGGAGCACGGTGCGGCTGTGGTGATGAACACCCAAGCCGGACAAAAGCTTTTTCGGAACCTGGAGGCTGTCGAGAAGTCCAACGCAGCAAAGCTGGCTGCATAAACAATCTTCGCCAGGAGAACACCCCCCTGGCATAAAAGGAGAAGAACATGAACCGAGCCATTTTGATTGGAAATTTGGGCGCTGATCCGGATCTGCGGTACACCCCCGGCGGCACTGCGGTGTGCAAGTTCTCGCTGGCTACTACCCGGAGATTCACCGACAGGGACGGTCAGAAGCAGCAAAAGACCGAATGGCACCGCATCGTGGCCTGGGCCAAACTGGCGGAGATTTGCGGCCAGTACCTCACCAAGGGCAAACAGGTGATGATCGAGGGCCGGATCGAATACGGCTCCTACGAAAAGGACGGCGTGAAACACTACACCACGGACATCATCGCCGAAAACATGCAGATGCTCGGAGGCCTCGGCCAGGGCAATGGTACCCGGGAAGAGGAGCCTTTCGGGCCGCCGCCGGGCGGTGTAGAGAACGATGACATTCCGTTCTGAGGTAACCGCCTGAACCTACCAACCCCGCTGGGGGGAAGCAACCCCCTCGGGGGAGAGCTTCCTCCTGGCCGGGAACAACCTGGAGGAAGACCCATGCAAATCACAATCAAAGATTTCCTCAGGATAGAATTCCTCAGTCTGGACCTGCAAGCCCCCATCAATATCTTCGTGGGCGAAAACCAGGCAGGAAAATCCAGCATAGGGCATGCCTTACGCTGGTGTCTGACCGGAGAAGCCCGCGGCTGCAAGACCCACGAACAGCAGGCCGGATTGATTCGGAATGGCGGCAAGGCGGCCGAGGTTAAGAGCACCTTCCCTAACGGATCAGAGATTTTCCGGAAGAAAACCCCCAAGAGCCCTCCCAGTGTCATCGGTGCAGTGCCGAAAGATGCGGTCATGGCAGCCATTCTGTGTGACCCGCTGGCCTATTTATGCCTTCCGGGTGACAAGCGCAGGGAGGTTCTGTTTCGGTTACTTCCCGGGTTGAATCCCACCAGGAAGGAGATCGGCGACCGCCTCATAGATTGGCTCGCGAAAGGGAATGCAGAAGAACCTTTATATGATGCGGTAGACGATCTGGCTAAACTGGCCGCCTCCAAAGGCTTCAAGGACGCAGAAAACGAAGCGGTCCTCCAAAGGCAAGTTGCCAAGCGTCTTGCGAAAGAAGCAGCGATGGAGGAGCCCAAAACTCAGGCCACCATCGGGGGGAAGGTTTTTATCCTTCCCGATACCCAGGAGGCCGAAGTGCAAGCGGGGCTTACGAAGCTCCAGACAAATCGAGACCAACTCCTCCAGAAAAAAGGCATGGCCAACGGTGAACAGGACAAGCTCCCGGACCTGGAAAAGGAGTTAGCAGCCCTTGAAGCCTATCCCATCGCGGCACCAAAGCCCGGCGAGATAAAAGGGTTGCAAGCTGCCCTTGAAGCCAGTCGGCTCATTCTGGGGGACCTGCAAAAAAAGGTGGACGCTCTGTCTACCGCTAAAGCTCCCAAGTTCTATCCCACGATCTGCCCGGGGTTTCCGGGTTCGGAAATCCCCTGTCCCAAAGCCAGGGAAATGGCGATCTCCGGACAAAAAGCGTCTGACCCGGCCAAGACTGAAAAGCTGCGGGCTGACTTGAAAGCGCAAGAGGAGAAGGTGGCCCGGCAGGAAGAAGACCTCCAGAAGGCCAAGGACAAGCAAGCCGCTTACGAGGAGTACCCCAAAAAGCGTCTTGACCTGGTTGCTAAGGTTGCCGGGCTCAAGGAACAGGCCGCGGCGACGGCCGAGTTGGACCAGGAGATTGCAGTTCTCGATGCCCGAATGAAGATCGGCCGCGAACTCTTGGAAGCGGTGCGCACCTTCTGGCGCAAGAAGAACGAGGTTGACGGAGCCAAAGCCAAACTGGAAAAGGCTGATAAAGAAGGCATCCTTTACGACATCCTGGCGAAGGCTCTGGCCCCGGAAGGCATTCCGAGCCAGTTAATTGCCCAGGCCCTGAAGCCGATAAACGACCTGCTGCAAGTAGCGGCCGCTCATCTGTTTCCTGGCCGGACATTGGTCCCGAACAAGGATCTAGAGATTGAGCTGTCGGGCTCTCCTTACGTCACCCTGTGCAAATCCGAACAATTTCGGGTGGGAGTGGCATTTCAATACGCACTGGTAAGACTGGCTGGGGCCCGCCTCCTGATGATTGACGAGGCGGACATCCTCGACCCTCAAAACCGCGGTCAATTGATTAACTTCCTGCTGGCGATCCAGCCGGAATTTGACACCATCCTGGTCTTTGCAACCGCGGACAATGCCCGGCCTTCATTGAACCCGGATATTCAGTTATGGGTTCTTTTAGATGGCAAGGCTTATCCCCTCAATAAGGAATTCAGGTTCAAGGACGGCAGAATTATTTCCGAAGCCGAGGCGCTGGAAAAGGAAGCGGCGTAGCGACGGAAAAGTTGTCTGGACGAACAGCAACACATCTGCATCACAAAAACTCATTAAGCCCCGCAGGGGGAGGTTTTCCCCTGATAGGGGGACCTCCCTGCCGGCGGGCTGAAACCCGGAGGCAGACATGGAATCCACGGAAAAAATTAGCTGGCTGTGGCCCTTCAAGGGCGGCAGCCGGAAAGAGAGAAGGATAGCCTTGGCCTACGCGCTGGAATTGGCCCTTGGTTTTGCGGCTATCTACTACCTGTCCTGGGCCCTGGCCCCTTATTTCTGAGGGCTAAGGACGATGGACAACCCTTGGATAGATCACCTTTTAGGTGACTGGTACAGCAACCCTTCCGCCTCTTATCGTGGCGGGCTTTGTTATGCCATCGATATGCATGGAGAAACCATCAGCATTTGTCCGAACGACGAAGGATGGAGCGACCCTGCCACTCAAAAACTTTTTAAGGATATCCGTAACTGTGGCTTTGGATTAAAGGCTACAAACCCACCCCTGGGAAGAAGGGAAGGATTAAAGAATTGGAAGTACATTACCCTCGTCCCCCCGGGCAGGAGGCAAGACAAGATGGACTGGCCTGAACCTATTTGGAGCCATGAGCAAATCGGAACGAGGGAGCCGGGCGACCCGGAGCTTCGGGGTTATGACCCTGGGCATCCCTGGTATTACCTCTTGGGCGGCAGACCCTTACGACCGGAAGAAATCGAGCCGGACCGGGAGTGGGAGTTGCCTTCCGATATCAAGCTGAACGGGTTGAAAGACCCGGCCAAGAGGAGAAAACGCCTGATAGAGATGCGCCAGGAGTATGAAAAGCGCCTCCAGGCCGATATCGAACGTTACCTGCAAGTCGTTACTCCCGGTTATGAAATGAGCAGTTATGACCGGAGCATGGGTTACGGCTTGGAGACCTCGTTGTTTCTTTGCCACAACCACGTATGGTCCAGCAAGGCGTGGCTGGCGGCTATCAACCGGAAACTGGGCCTGGAAATGACGAAGGCGAATCCTTTACTCGGGACCGATGGCCGGGTTGAACCTATTGAAATTCCTCAACCGGCTATCCCGGTACGGGAAACCCATAAGCCGGTTCCACAAGCGAGAGAGCAGTTGAGGCTCTTCTAAATGGAGGGACGCCATGGCCCGGTTTACCGTAGTGGCGCGAGCGGTTCAGCTTTACGTGACGGATATACACGCTGAGGACGAAGCGCAGGCCCAGCAGATGGCCAACGAGTTGGAGGCCCAGGATTTTGAATACCTGGACTGGGGAGATTGGGAAATTCTAAGGGTCGAGAAAATTCACCAAAAACCGAAACAGGCTAGCCTGTTTTGAGAAAAGCCAAAGGAGGGCTTCATGCCGATTTACGAGTACGAATGCGTCGATTGTGGTTGCCAGGAGCAACGGGTAGCCGGCATTGATGACCACACGGCCATCTGCGCCGAATGTAACGGTGTCATGGCGCGGCTCGACCTGGACTGGTTCGCCTCGGCTTTTTTGGCCCTGGACCAGGAGCAAATGCCTGTGGCTGAAACCTTTCATTAACAGTTAGCAGCCTGTCTGCTAAGGACCCGTCGGGGAGAGGTGGCTACGCCCCTGACGGGCGATAGTCATCCTCCCGGCGACGGATCGAGGAGGGTGACATGCAGCAGCAGAACAAAGATCAGCAATGGCAAGAGGCCCTTTCGGGCATCCTGCAAGAATTTCAGCAGGGCACGATCCCGGAAGCTATTGCCCTGGCAATGTTTCCGCAGGCGGATATCCCGTCTGCCAGGTGGAGTCTGCTAAACAGGCTCTTGATGGTATTGGCGGGAACTTCGGACGCCCGGGGTATCAAGCAATGGAATCAGGTCGGCCGGAGGGTAAAGAAAGGCGCCAAAGCTTTTCGGATATTTGCCCCTCGGATCATTCGGGTGAAGCCGAAGCAATCAGCTGAGCTCGATGAGATTGAGGACCAGGAGGCCAAAGGGCAGCAACGGGTGGCTGGATTCCTCCTCATCCCCGTATTTCGGGTTGAGGACACGGAAGGAGAGCCGCTTACCTATGAGACCCTGGAGGTTCCCGACCTCCCCCTCATGGAGGTGGCCAGGGTCTGGGGCTTGAATGTTAAAGCAATCCCCGGCAATGGCTGGTTCTACGGCAGCTTTCAGACTTCAACAGGCGATATCAGCCTAGCATCCCCGGAAGAAAAGGTTTTCTTTCACGAGCTGGCTCATGGAGCGCACAGTCGGTCAGGCCGGCTGAAAGAAAGCGCCCCATGGCAACGCGAAATGGTGGCGGAGCTTTCCGCCGCGGTGCTGTGCCGCGTCTGCGGCCGGCAGCCTGATGAAAACCTGGGCGAGAGCTTCGGTTATCTGGAACGTCAGGCCAAGAAAGCGGGACTCACCGTGACCCAGGCTTGTCTGGGGGTGTTGAGCGAAGTGGAGGCCGTGTTGAGCCTGGTGTTTTCTGCGGCTCAGGACTCGATGACTGGCGGAGAGCGGCTGAGAGAGGTGGCATGATGGCAGCCCAACAAGGCACCGTCTACCTTCTTCACTTCGATACTCCCCTGGCCCATGCCCAGCACTACGTTGGGTACGCCGAGGATATGGAAGCCCGGATCGAGCGCCACCGGAAGGGAAACGGCGCGCGGCTGGTAGCCGTCTTCGCCGAGAAAGGGATCGGGTTTACCGTA
>JBAZKX010000191.1:0-5241 GCA_041650575.1 Desulfobaccales bacterium | reverse complement strand
GGACTTGAGGCTGCGATCATAATTGCCCGGCCCCAGGGTAAAGGACGCGGCCTCGACCGAGGCCGGCGCCTGGAACAGCAGGATCACCCCCATGAGCAGGATGGCGCTCAGCGGAGCATAGAAAAATACCTGACTGAAAGGCTTCATGCTGAATCTCCTCCAGGAACAAAATATGCTTCTGTCATGATTAAGCCTTGTCGGCGGCATCCGGTTTCTTGCGGCGACGGAAACGAAACGGGGCGATGACCACGTCGCCCAGGATGGCATCCAGGGGCAGAGTTACCATGTAAGCAATCAGGTCTGCCACTCGGGCAGGCGGCAGGGAATCGCCGGGGGGACGGATCGGTCCGTTTTGGTCCCACATCGGCGTATCGATGGCATCCGGCGCCACCAACTGGACCCTGATGCCATAGGGCCTTACCTCTTCCGCCAGGGCCTGGGTCAGGCCCATCACCCCGAACTTGGAGGCGCAATAGACCGAATCCAGGGCGCGCCCCTTTAACCCTGAGGTGGAGGAAATATTGATTATCTGCCCGCGGCGCTGCTTCACCATGGCCGGCAGGACGGCCCGGTTGCAGAGGAAAGTTCCTTTCAGATTGGTAGTTATCACTTCCTCCCATTCCTCCAGGTCCACATCCGCCATCATTTTGGGTCCGCTGCCCTTGCCGCGCAGAATGCCGGCGCTATGCACCAGGATATCAATGCGGCCGAACTTCTCCAGGGTCAGCCGGGCCAGGTCTCCCATGTCGGTTTCATTCCGGATATCTTTAGCCATGGTGAGGGGCTCGAGCGCGCCCGGCACGCCGGCTATTTCCCGGGCGGTTTCGGCCAACCATTGCGCCTTGAGATCGATAATAACCACGGCCGCGCCCAGCCTGGCCAGACTGAGGCAGGTGGCCCTGCCGATGCCGCTGGCCCCCCCGGTGACGATGGCTACCTGTCCGGCCAGGGCTTGCTGATCGCTAAAATTCATCCATCTATCCCCGCTAACCCGTTGGTGCTCAACCCGCGATAACTTCCGGCTTCTTGACGCCTAATTCGTTTATCCCCGGCCATAGTTCAGCCTGGCTTGGGTGCGCCAGGGGGCGATGGCCAGCTCTCCCAAGGTCGAATCAAAGGGCCAGGTGAGCATCAAGACCAGGAGATCAGCCACCCGGCCGGCCGGGATCGTCTGGCTTGCCGGCGGCAAGGGTTCATTCTGCGACCAGATGGGGGTGTCGGTATTACCCGGCAACAACGCCTGCACCCGCACCCCGTAGGGCTCCATCTCCCGGGCCAGGGCCTGCGTGAGGCCGACCACGCCGAACTTGGAGGCGGAATACGGCGTATCAAAGGGCACGGCCCGCCGTCCGCTGAGAGAAGCAATGTTGATGATCCGCCCGGAGCGTTGCGCCCTCATCGTCTGCAGGACGGCCCGGTTGCTCAGGAATACCCCTTTCAGGTTGGTATCCACAATCCCGTCCCATTCCTGGCTGGTCAAGTCCAGGAGCCTGGTCGGCCTGGAACCTGCGCCGCGCAGGATGCCGGCGCTGGCGACCAAAATGTCGATTCTCCCGAAGCGCTGCAGCGTTTCCTTGGCCATGGCGGCCATGTCTTCTTCCCGGGAGACGTCGAGGCTGAGCCCCAGAGGGCCCCGGGGACAGGCCCGGGCCGGTCTCAGGGACTCCACCTCCGCGGCCACGGCCGTCAGGCGAGCCCTATTCCGGCCCACGATCACCACGGCCGCGCCTTCCCGAGCTAAGGCCAGGCAAGCCTGGCGGCCGATGCCGCTGGTGCCGCCCGTCACTATGGCTACCTGGCCCTCCAGTTTCCCCGGGGGTCGGTTCAAGGTTCCCTCTGGTTTTGCCGCGGCCGGTCTCATTTTTTGACTGCCACCACTTCCAGCCAGAGCCGCCGCACCTCGGTAAGGCCCAGGGTTTCAAAAGCCGGCCTCGCGGAGACTTCCAGCGCTTCACAGGCTAATTCGACGGGATAGCCGCTGAGCAGAACACAGGCCAAACCCGCATAGGCCCCGACGGTTTCCAGGCTGCGTTGGTTCATCATAATGGTGCGGTGGCAATACCACTTCACCTCAAAATTATTCCTTACCAGGATCTGGGTGAATTCCGCCGGCGTCGGCCATTGCTTGGAAAAAGCCCGGTGCGAGGTGCCGCGCTTTCTCTTGATGCCTTCCAGGCCCTGTCGGCGCCGCTCCGCATCTTTCTCCTGGATATAGCCCAGGGACAGCTTCAGCCATTCATGATAGAGGTTTTCGGTCCCCGGCGGAAAGGTGCCGGCAAAGAACGAGGTGTTAAAGGCAAAAATACCCTCCGGTTTCAGGGCCCGGTGAATTTCCCGCAACAACAAATCCTGGTCAGGGAGATTATGGATGGAATTACCCATGACCACCGCTTCGACGCTCTGATCCTGCAGGGGCAGACAGTCGGCGGTCCCTTGCAGAAACAGGATTTGCGGTTTGCCTGTCCCGGGGGTGGCGAGGGCTCGTTCCCCCTGATCCCCGAGAAGCCCCAGCTCATGGAAATGCTGCCAACCCAACTGCAGGGATTCCATGTCTAAATCCAGGCCGATGATGTACCCGGCCGGGTAGAGTTCCACCACGAGATCGGTGAGCGTCCCGGTGCCGCACGCCAGGTCCAGGATGTGTTCGCATTGCTGCAGCCTGAGACTCTCGATAAAGCCGCGGTTGACGGCAATATACTCGGGTTGCCGGGAAAAAGGTTCATAGGATGTATTGATCATCTTTTCAGCAGCCATTTCAGTTTATTATGATTCTTATAATGCTCATTTCGCCTGGCCAGGCCGATGACGTACAGGTGCACCGGCTGATTCCCGCCCGGAAGCCGGTTGGTGATCTCCTGATAGAGATCCTGGCTGATTTTCCCGGCAATCAATTTGGCGCCAAAGTCGTTCAGGCTGTAACTTCTGAAAGGTTTCCAGCATACCTGGGTAACGTCCCAAAGCTGGATATCCGCAAAGCCGCTTTGAGCCAGGATGGCTTCATACTCTTCCAGACTGCCGGGGGCCCCCGGAGAGCCGGCCGGGACTAAATCCGCAAAAACCACGACCCCCCCCGGCTTCACCACCCGGTGCACGCTTTGGAAGAACGCTTTGGCCGAGGCGAAGGCGCTCGGTCCTTCAACACAGATAGCCGCGTCGTAGGCTTCCCGCGCGGCCTTGAGGTCAAAGGCCTCGGCGAGATAAAATACCCCCGTGGGGAGGGTTTCCCGGCAAGCCGCCAACTCCGTCGAGGTGGCGACAATGCCGGTAATGGCGGCGCCGGGCAGATGTTGGGCGATGATCCGGGTCGTGGCGCCCGTGCCGCAGGCCATCTCCACCAAAGCCTCCGGCTCCTCCGGCAGCAAGGCCAACAGCTCTTTGACGAGATTTTCGCACGCGGCCTGGGGAGTCCTGATCGGGTGGCGCCAGAAGCCGCAATGGCGAAAGCCCCGGTGTTCGTAAAATTCGGCGATCATCTCCTCGGCCAGTTCCGGTAAGGAGTGCTTGCCGGTCAGACCCACCAAAACCTCGTAAGGGGCTGGGACTTCTTCCGACTGGGGGGGGAAATCCCGGGACCCCAGCCAGATTTCGCAGCCCCCGTGTTCATTGGGCTCATAGCGCCAGCCTGCCAGGCGCCGGACCGCCATCTTAGGCCCGAAGGGATTCGCCACTCCCAGAAAGAGGCCATCCGGTGAGGAGGCCATGGTCCGCACCCCGTAATTACAGGGATTGCCGAAACCGTTGCGGGACACCGGGTGCCAGGTCACCCCGTCCTTACTGCGCCACAGATCAAAACCCGCCTGGGCCCTGACAATGTTGTCCACCCCCACCCGTTCGATCCGATGACGCAGCCTCTCCGGCAAGGTCTCCGGACGCACATAGGGCATCCAGATGGACCAATCATATGTCCCCAGATAGAGCCAGCCGTCGTGTTCACACATCCGCCAGAAATATCCCACGGTGGGGCTGTTAAAACCTGACCCTAAGCCGCTTAAGGGGACCTTTAACCCGTCGGGAGTGAGGCGCGGTTCCCCGACGATCAATTCCCAGGTATCATCGGGGAAAAGCCGTAAGAGCTCCGGAGAAGCCGGTCCGATATTGCGTTCCCGGTCATGTCCGCCCAAAATGCCCGTGCCGATATACAGGCACCCCTTAAATTCGTACAGGTGTCCGACGCTCTGGTTTTCTCTGCCCCGATAACCGCCATGCGAAAGGACTTTTTGCCATTTATACGGCGGCTGGCCTTCGGCGTCGGTCTTCCAAATCTGAAAACCGTCCGCAGAATTGGTGGTGGCGGCATAGAGATAGCCGTTGAACGCGGCCATATCAAAGATACCCACGTTGGTCGTGTCGCCGAAGAACGGTTCGCAGGCCAGCCGCCAATCACCCTGTTCCGGATCATCGCTCACCAGGATTACCATCTGGTCGGGCACGTTCGCCAGGTATTTCCCTTTGGTGGTGCCCGTGGGGGATAAGAACAGTTTCCCCTGAAAGGGCACGACCGAACGGATCGTGGCCACCGTGGCATCGCCCAGCCCCGGCTTACCGACCTGGTCAAAATGCAGGCCGTCCGCAGACCGCAGCAGAACCGGCCCCGGACCCTTGGACGAGGCCCACGTGGTGCAATAGAGCGCCGGTTCCGGGTCGTGCTGGCCCTGATAGACGGTAATGCCCCGAAAGCCGATGGACAAAGGCACTTCGAAACCCTCGCTCCCCATCAGCATCGGGGAGATATACACCTGCTCCCAGGTCTCCGCGGCGGGAGAATATCGCCAAATTTGACCCCTCAAATCGAGATCGTAGGGGTTGGCCGGATGATCCACGGGCCAAACGTCGAAGCGGTTGACATTCTCCCCCATGGTAAACCACAGGAGGTGAAGGTTTGCCCGAGTCGTGCCGACATACAGGTGATCCTGGAACCACATCATGGAATGAGGATAGGCATTCAAGGGATCCCCGAAACCATTCTGCGAGATCCTTCGAAAGTTCCGCGCGGTCAGCCCCACCGGATGGATCGGCAGGGTCGCATTTCCTCCCTTCATAACTCGGTTGCCTCGGGCTGGTAAGTATCCGTTCTGCATAGTTTTCAGACTTTAACCACAGACTTCAGCGGTTGGATAAAAATTCCTCCCAGGTTTTATGAGGACCATCTTGCCAAAGAAGGTCAATGCCCACCCGGTAACCCTCCCCGTCATCCTCCCTCGCTTCTCTGACAATTTTTCCCGGGATAATGAGGCTTGAACC
>JBAZKX010000190.1:0-5263 GCA_041650575.1 Desulfobaccales bacterium | reverse complement strand
AAGCCTATATGCCTGATCAGTTCAGCAACCCGGCCAACCCCGAGATCCATCGCCGCACCACGGCAGAGGAAATCTGGCGGGACACGGACGGGAAGGTGGACATTTTGGTGGCCGGGGTGGGCACGGGGGGCACCATTACCGGGGTGGCGGAGGTGATCAAGGCCCGCAAACCTTCCTTTCAGGCCGTGGCCGTGGAGCCTGCCGCTTCTCCGGTGCTCTCCGGCGGCCCCCCCGGCCCCCACCTGATTCAGGGCATCGGGGCAGGGTTCATCCCCCAGGTATTGAACAGGCAGATTATTGACGAAGTCATCACCGTAGCCGACGAAGAGGCCCTGGAGACCGCAAGAGCAGTGGCCAGGCGCGAAGGCATCCTTTGCGGCATCTCCTCCGGGGCCGCGGTGTGCGCCGCACTAAGCTTAGCCCGCCGGTCGGAGAATCAGGGCAAGCAGATTGTGGCCATCCTTCCCAGTACCGGGGAACGGTATCTGAGCACCAAGCTTTTTATCGACTAAAAAGCCTCACGAACCGGTCCGAGGCTTAAACAGTTATTTTGGGGGAAACGAAGATGAGCCTCTTGAACTCAAAAGGTCCCTCCTCAGGCTTGAACCCTCACCGGAGAAAGCCCTTTACTCGGGGCACGCGCCCCAAATAAACACCTTTTGGGAATTATAAACTTTTTCGGATCGTAAGTTACCACACCTCGGGAAAGGCTACCGTATCGTAAATGTCCTGGGGTTCCTCCCGGTCCGCTAACGTTCCTGCGGGGTTGCCTACAAGAGTTTCGGCGTCGGCTGCGCCATGGCCGCAACAGCCAGGGTGGTCGCAGGTGTGGCTCAATTCAGGCTGAGGCGCTTTGGGCAGCATCACCCCTGTTCTCCCGACGCTCTCTGAGTTTCTTCTGTAAGAGATACCCCAGGCGCTCCCGCAGGCCGTCCCGCACCCAGCGGAACACGGTGAGAATTTCCGCTTCCGGGCCCGTGGCCTTGGCAGGGTCCGGGAAGCCCACGTGCATGTCCTCGGTTTCCCCGGGAAACAGGGGACATTGTTCGGCGGCCTGGTCGCAGACGGTGATCACCAGGTCGAAGTGCTCCCCGGCAAGTTCGTCTATAGACTTGGAATGGTGATGGCTGATGTCGATGCCCAACTCAGCCATAACCTGGATAGCCCGGGGGTTCACCCGGCTAGGGCGAACCCCGGCGGAAAAGGCCTGAACCTGTCCGGCCAGGTCGTGGTTCACCAGGCCTTCGGCCATCTGGCTGCGGCAGGCGTTTTCCGTGCACAGAAATAAGACCTTCAACATCCCATCATCCTTCAAGAGATCAGCTTCTTGATTTCATCGACGCTGGGCACCTTGCCCACCACCTTCACTTCGCCGTCCACCACTAAGGCCGGAGTTATGAAGATGCCGAAGGACATGATCTTGTTCAGTTCCGAGACCTTTTCCAGTTCATAGTCCAATCCTGCGGCTTTGGCCGCCTCGTCGGTGCGCTTGGCCAACTCGATGCACTTGGGGCAGCCCGGCCCCAGAACCTGCAATTTTTTCATGATATTCTCCTCTTATTTATGCAGGGAGAGGGGCCAATACCCTCTCCCCGGATTTCCTTATCCTACCAGCCAGCCGTACCCCATGCCGACAACGGTGGAAATGACCACGATAATGGTACAGAAGACCGCAGTTTTTTTCCAGCCCATGACCCGGCCGATGACGATCATGTTGGGCAGCGACAGGGCCGGGCCCGCCAACAGCAGAGCCAAAGCCGGGCCTTGGTCCATGCCCATTCTCATGAGGGCCTGGGTGATGGGCACTTCGGTCAAGGTGGCGAAGTACCAGAAGGCGCCGATGAGAGCCGCCAGGAAGTTGGCGCTCAGGCTGTTGTCACCCACCAGGGAGGCCACGTATTGGGCCGGAATCAGGGCGCTGATAAAGCCCACCACCAGGACCCCGCCGTAGAGCAGAGGCGCCAGGAGCTTGGTGAACTCCCAGGTGTTGTGCATCCACTCGCCGACCTCCTCCCGGGTGAACCAGCGCCAGAGCATCACCAGGATCGAGAGCAGGATAAAGCCGGCGATATAAAACTTGATTTGAGATACCGCCAACACCCAGGTCTGCTCCCGCTCCAGACGGGAGAGGCGTTCCTTGGGGATAACCACCTGGTCCTCTTTCTGTTTGCCTTCCCAATCCTGGGAAAGCTGGAAGATCATGTCGTGAGCCCGTTCCTCCAGGACCACGGCCTGCACCTGTTGCCCGTCTTGCAGGTGGATGGTGACGTCCCGGGGGGTGACCCAGGCGGCGAAGATCAGGAAGCTCACCAAGGCGACAAAATAAATCGCGGTTTGCCACAGGGGCCGCCGGGGCGCCTCGGGCGGCGGCAGCTTCATGGCCGCGGCCACCTTAGCTTTTTCTTCCTTGCGGAAAAAGAAGGCCATGAGCAAGCCCACGATGAAGGCGAAACCCACCGCGCCCACAGTCCTGGCGACGCCCATTTCCAGGCCCAAAACCCGGGCGGTGAGAAAGATGGCCAGGATATTGATGCCCGGACCGCTGTAAAGAAAGGCGGATGCCGGTCCCAGGCCCGCCCCCATATTATAGATGCCGGCGAACATGGGGAGCACACTGCAAGAGCAGACCGCCAATATGGAGCCGGAGACCGAGGCCACGGTGTAGGCCAGAAACTTGTTGGCCGTGGGGCCCAGATATCGCAGCACCGCGGCTTGAGACAGAAAGGTGATGATGGCCCCGGCGATGAACAGGGCCGGCACCACGCAGGTGAGGGTGTGATTGCGGGCATAAGCCTGGAGCATCTTGAAGGCTTCCAGGATGGCTTCCTGCACCTTGGCGTTTCCCAGGGGCAGGTAGTAAGCAAAGAGGAAGATGCCCACAAACAATAAGAAGATCTTGCCTTCCCGGCCAAACAGGACCCCGGTGCATTTTTTCCAGGTGGTGATCCAGTACGACTCCTGCGGTTCCAGCTCCAGGGCCGCAGCCTTTTCCGATGTATGATCCATGCTGAAATTTCCTCGCTCTCCCGGAATTACATCCCGAACTTGCCCAGTTGGGCAGTGATTTCTGATTCGCTCAATTCTCCTGCCTTCATCCAGAGCAGGTTGCCCTGGGCATCCAAAAACAACAAGGCCGGCGCCTGGGTAACGCGGTATTTCTTGATATAAACCCTGGCAGCCTCTTTGTCGGATGAATAATCGATGCGTTTCAGCAGACCCTGCTTGGCGCCGTTAAACACATTCCCCACCACGATATCCCCTGCTTGACAAACGACTAACGTGCAGCCGCAGGCCTTGGTCAGGGTGATATAGATGACCTGAGTCAGCCTGGGCTGTTCTCCGTAGGAAGGGGCCGCCCCGGCAATTCCCAAAAGCAGAGTCGCAACCAGAACGACCATTTTAGTCTTTAAACTTTCCATCAGCTTCTCCAATCGTCATTGCTGAGATTTGGTTCAACTACCGAATTGGGAGAGCTTCCCAGCCACGTCTTCTTTCGCCACCTCCCCCACGGCCATCCAGAGCATGTGGTTCTGGGCGTCCAGAAAGAGCAGGGCCGGCAGCTGGATGAGGCGGTACTCGCCGATATACGGCACCGCGGCTTGCCTGTCGGTGTCATAATCAATGCGCTTCAGCAACGCCTGTCGCGGCCCGGTAAAAGTCTGGTTGACCAACGCGTCCGCAGCCTGCACGGTCTTGGCAGCGCATCCGCAGGCTTTGCTTTTGGTGATATAAACCACCTGGCTTACCTGGGGGTCTGCGGCGTTGGTCAGAACTGCCGGACCCAAAATCGCCAGGACCACAAGAACTACGATACTGATTTTACCTTTCACCATTTCTTCCCCCCCTGTTTTTTTAGGTCATCTATATGAATCATTTATCCTGGATATGGTTCACCATTTCCGAATCGAGAGAGCCTCTTGCAAAAGTCGCCTTTGCTTTCATTCTGAGGGAGCGAAGCGACCGAAGAATCTCAATAAGAAGACGAAAATACGAGATCCTTCGCTCAGGATGACAAAATGGCTTTTTGCAAGAGCCTCGAGAGTTCCAAATTTCGAATCTCAGGGGCTGCTGCCCCTTTGACTCTCTAAAGAATTATTGCTGAAAAGATTAAGGGAAGGCGAACAACAACTTTTGTTTGGTCCAGCCGGCTTCCCCAGGCTCAGAACGATCTGGAACAATAATGCAGCCGAAGCCAGAAATACAAAGACCAGAACCTTGTTTTTCCGCATATTTCCCTCGGCTCAACTGAGCGACGCCACACTTTCCTGCAGCCATTTTTTCAGCGCATCCCGGCTGGGGAGGTTCCCCACGGCTTTCACGTCGCCATTGACCAGGAGCGCCGGGGTCCCAAACACTCCCAACGCGGTGATTTCCTTCATTTCTCGGACGTGCTCCACCTCCGCCGGCAGACCCAACTCCCCCAGCACTTCCATGACGGCCTGTTCCAGCCGGTCGCAGGAAGGACAACCCGGGCCCAGGATTTTGATGCTCAGCCCGCTTCTCTCTTCTTCGACCTTCTCCCCCAGGGCCTTCTTGAATTCCCGCAAGAACGCCTGCTTATACTCTTCCTGAGCGGCGGCGGGGATATAGTTCCTGGGCTTGACCCTGGCAAGCAAAGCCTGGGCGATCTCTTCCTCAGGACGCCCTCGCCAGGATTTCAGTTCCTCGATGGCCGTTTTCAGGCCGGTAATACCGACCCTGAATTTGCCGAGAGCGACTTGGGTAAGGTCTTCGTCGGGCATAAGTTCTTTCCGTCCTCCTGATTTGCCATATCTTTGGCCAAGGTCCATTCTCCAGGGCTTAGTTCACCCGGGTCAAACCTTATCCTCAGCGCTTGAGCCATGCCCTCTCGAATGGCTCCTTTCACTTCTTCCATCTCGGGTAGTCGCCCCAGAATCTCCCGGAGCGAGATGATTCGTCCCTCCAGCTTGGCTCGCAACTCCACAGGGGAACCAGCGCCTTCCCGCCACAGACTAACCAATGCCTCCAGTTGTGGTTCTAAAATAATGGAGCCGTGTTGCAGCATGGAGGAGGCGTGCCAGGTCTGAGCGCTTCCTACGAACTTCCGGTCTCGATGCATAATGGACCCTAAAGTCCCCCTCAGAAAACATATCTCATGCTGCGGCGGTTTCATGACCCCGCGACCCATGCGGGCATCGATACCCAGCAGGCGGAAACCTTGCAGCAATCCATCACAGATCAGGCGGTAAGCCGCGGTGACCGCGGAGGGCATCCCATCGGCAGTGCCCGCAATGACCGCGTA
>JBAZKX010000189.1:0-5271 GCA_041650575.1 Desulfobaccales bacterium | reverse complement strand
CCATCGCCGCCGATCTGGCGAGGACGGAGCCCGAGCGCCGGGTGGAGTTAGTCATCGCCCCGGGCCTTACCGCCGAAGGCGATCCCAGCATGCTCCGGTCGGTCCTGGAGAACCTCCTGGGCAACGCCTGGAAATTCACTGCCAAGATCCCCGAGGCCCGCATCGAGTTTGGGTCCCTGCCCTCGACGGACGGCAACCAGGGCTTCTTTGTCCGGGACAACGGCGCGGGTTTCGACATGACCTACGCCGACAAGCTGTTCGGCGCGTTCCAACGGCTGCACCATGCCGGCGAGTTTGCCGGCACCGGCATCGGGTTGGCCACGGTGCAGCGCATCATACACCGCCACGGCGGCCGGGTCTGGGCCGAAGGTGCGGTAGGGCGGGGGGCCGCGTTTTATTTCACCCTGCCCCGGGTAAGCCCGGAAACCGCCGCCCAACCGGCCGGAGAAGGTGAGCCGGCGATCTTATCGACTTAGCCATGTCGGAACCTGTGCCCTTCAGCTTTGTGCATTGCGCCGACCTGCACCTGGACAGCCCCTTCGAAGGCATCCACGCGGTCGCGCCGGCCATCGCCCTCGCGCTGCGAGAGGCGACCTTTCAGGCCCTGGACCGGGTCATCGACCTGGCCATCGGCGAGCAGGCGGATTTCATCATCGTGGCCGGGGACGTGCACGACGGTGAAAACCGCAGTCTGCGGGCCCAACTGCGCTTCCGGGACGCCCTCAAAAAGGCGGGCGAGGCGGGGATCCCGTGTTTCATTGCCCACGGCAACCATGACCCCCTGTCGGGCTGGGAGGCCCACCTGACCATGCCGGCCCAGGCGCAGCGCTTCGGGGGCCAGGGGGTGGAAAGCTTTCCCGTCCGGCGGGGCGGCGTCACCCTGGCCCGGATTTACGGCATCAGTTACCCGGTCAAAGAGGTGCGCGACAATCTGGCCTTGGGATTTAAGCGCGACGCTGAGGCCCCGTTTGCCATCGGGGTGCTGCACTGCAACGTGGGCGGCGATCCCAGCCATGACAATTACGCCCCTTGCAATGTTACGGACCTGGTGGCCGCGGATCTGGACTACTGGGCCCTGGGCCATATTCACGCCCAGAGAATCGTGCGGACCAGCGAGCCCTGCATCGTTTACTCCGGCAATACCCAGGGGCGCAGTTGGCGGGAGATGGGCCCCCGGGGCTGCTACTTGGTGCGGGTGGACGCGGCCCGGCGGATCACCCCCACCTTCGTAGCCACCGACGTGGTGCGCTGGTTCAGGCAAGACCTGGATATCAGCGGGCTGGCCACCTGGGATGAGCTGCTGGAAGCCCTGGCCCGGGTGCGGGAGGAGGTGCGGGCCGCGGCGGCAGGACGGGCCGCGGTGGCGCGCCTCACCCTGACCGGCCGGGGGGACCTGCACCGGGAACTGGCCCAGAGGGTTGACCTGGAGCGGGACCTGGCCGAGCCGCTTAGGGAAGGGGAACCGGAGCGCCCTGACTTCGTTTGGGTGGAAGCGGTGGCAAACCGGAGCCGGCCGCCCCTGGACCTGGCCCAGCGGCGCCTGGTCCAGGACTTCGTCGGCGACTTTCTCAACGCCGCCGAGAAGCTGAGGGAGGGCGGCGACCCCGGGGCCAGGCTGAAGGAGGTGCTGAGCCGGCGGCCGGAGTACCGGGTGGTGGCCGCCGCGCTGGAGCAGCTTGACGAGGCCGATCTCCTGGCGATCCTGAATGAGGCCGAAATTCTCGGGGTGGACCGGTTGCTGCCCGAGGAAGATTAACCGATGTACATCAGTGGTTTTCACATCGACGGCTTCGGGATTTACCACGACCAGGGGGTTTTAGGCCTCCCCCGGGGCCTGGTGCTCTTCCTCGGGGAAAATGAAAGCGGCAAAACTACCCTGATGGAATATCTGCGCACCCTGCTTTTCGGCTTTCCCCGTAAAACCAAGAAAATTATCAACGAGTACGAGCCTTTGCGGGGCGGCAACCACGGCGGCCGCCTCCAGGTGATCATGCAAGATGGCCGGCAGTTCACCATCGAGCGGTCCGGGCGCCTCCCGGCCACCCTGGCCCAGGCCGGCGGGGGCCGGATGCAGGGCGAGCCGGCTCAGCACCTGTTGGGGGGCCTTGACCGGGAGACCTTCAAACACGTGTTCGCGGTGGGACTGGATGAACTCCAGGGCCTGGGAGTGCTGACCCAGGACGGGGTGCGGGGCCGCTTGTTCGCCGCGGGCGCGGGCCTGGGGAGCGCGTCGGTGCCGGAGGTTATGGAGAAGCTGAAAAAGGCATCGGAAGCTCTCTTGAAAAAGGGTGGCCGTACCCAGGAAATCAATCTCCTCCTCAATGAATCGAAAAAGATCGAGGCCCAAATCAAGAACCTCCAGGGCCAGGCCGCGGCCTATGCCGAAGGCCAGCGGCAACGGGAACACCTGGAAGCGCGGGTCAGGGCCAACCGCCAGGAGGCCGAGGGGCTGCGCCGGGAGTTGGGGCGGCTGGACCGCCTGGAGCAGGCCCGGCTCCCCTGGGTCAACCGGAACCGGGCCCGGGAGCAGGCCGTCGAGATGGAGTTTGCCCGGGACTTTCCGATCAACGGCCTGGAGCGCCTGGAGAGCCTCGATAGGGAGCTGGACCAGGTGCGGCAGGGCCGGGAAGGCAAGGCAGAGGAGATTGCCCGGCTGCAAGAGCAGTTGGACGGGCTCGCGTTGGATGCCGCGGTCCTGGCCCAGCAGGAGGCCATCGAGACCCTGGGGGACGAACGGGTGCACCTGACCAAAGCCCAGGACGACTATCCCGGGGCCCAGAGCGACCTGGAGCAGGCCCGCCAGGAGTTGGGACGCAAATTGCGGGAGTTGGGCCCGGCCTGGGATGAAGCACGGCTGGCCGCGGTGGATACTTCGTTGCAGGTGCGTCAGCAGGTGGCGGAGTTCGGGCGGCGGCTGGCGGCTGCGGAGCGGCAGGCCGAACGGGCCCGCACCCAGGCGCGGCTGATGGCTGAAGCCGCGGAGGAGGCTCAGCGGCGGCTCGAGGCCGCGGCCCAGCGCCGCCTCGACTTCCCGGTCCCGGCCATCCGCGCGCCGCAGGTCTTGCAGGTGCATCAGGAAGCGGTACGCCGGCTGCGGGTCTGGTGGCACCGGCGGGAGGTTATGGCGGAGAAGCTGAGAGCTAAGGTGAGCGCCCAGGAGGAGGCCGACGTCCGGGTGGAGGGGCTCATGGTGCAACCGCCGGCCGCCGCGGCCAATATGCCTTGGTGGGTGGCTCTGCCCTGGCTGGCCGCGGGATTGGGCCTGGGCGGCTGGTTTCTGTATCAACGCGCCTATTTGGCGGGAGGCCTGATCGCCGGGGCCGGGGTGGCGCTGGCCGGGCTGTTTCTCTGGCTGTCCCGGCGGCAGGCCGCCGCGGATGAGCGCCGCCGGGCCGGCCTCCAGCAGGAACTGGAGCAGGCGGAAGAGAAGCGGACCGCGCTTAAAGATGCCGTCATCGACCTGGAAGGGCAGATCGATGCGGCGGATGCCGAGATTATCCTGGCAGCCCAGGCTCTGGACTGCGAACCGCCGGCGGACGCCATGGCCCTGGAGGAGATCGCCGGGGAGTTGGACCAGGCCGCCGCCCAACTCAGGGACTGGCTGGCCCTGGAACAGGAAAAACGTCAGGCTGAGGACCACCTGGCCCAGGCCCGGGTCAAGGTCGAGCAGGCCGAGGCCGAGAGCCGGCAGGCCGAGGATGATCTGGCGCGGTTGCAAGGGGAGTGGGCCGGCTGGCTGAGCGAGCGGGGCTTTGCCGACCCGGGGCGGCCGGAGAGCTTTGAGGCGGTCCTCCAGGCGGTGGAAAATGCCCGGGCCGCGGCCGGCGTCCTCGAGGCCCAGCGCCGCCGCCTGAACCTGATGTCCGATTACCTGACGTCGGCCCGGGAGAGAATCGCCCAGGTGCTGGCGGCTTGCGGCCGTAGGCCCAGAGGGACCGAACCCGGCGTGGAGGACCTGGACGCGCTGCGCCGGGCCTTGAGCGCGGCGCTGGCGATCAGCCAACAGCAGAAAGAGTTGGCGGGGCAACTGTCCCGGGCCGCGGGGGAATTGGAACTCCTGGAAAAACGCCGGCAGGAGGGCGAAGGCGAGCGGCGTGACTTGCTCCGGAAGGCCGGGGCCGCCGACGCAGAGGACTTTCGGCGGCGAGGCGCGGCGTTTCAAGCCTGGCAGGTCCTGAGGCAGGAAGTAAACGAGGAAGAGACCGCCCTGCGCCGCATGGCCGGGACCCGGGAAGCCCAGGCGGCCCTGGAAGAGGAACTGAGCCGTACCGATCCCCTGGCACTGCAGGAAGAAAAGGCCCGCCTGGCGGCGCGCTGGCAAGAGTTGGAAGGGACCATCGCGGGGGACAACCAGGAAATCGGCGACCTGAAGGGCAGGTTGAAAATGATGGAGCAGGATGAGCAGTTGAGCGAGCTGCTTTTCCGGCACCGCACCGTGCACGAGCAACTGGCCGACGCCATCCGGCGCTGGGCCACCCTGGCGGTCTGCCGGCATCTTCTGGATGAGGCCCGGGGGGTGTATGAGCGGGAGCGCCAGCCCCAGGTGATCCGGGAAGCGGACGGCTTCCTGAACACCATGGCCCAGGGGCGCTATCGCCTCCTGGCCGCGGTGGGCGAGGATGGGGTGCACCTGGAAGACCGGTCCCTGACCCGCAAGGAAGAGCTGAGCTGGAGCGCCGGGTTGGCGGACCAGGTCTATCTGGCCATCCGCCTGGGGCTGGCCCGGGAGTTCGGCCGCCACACGGAACCCTTGCCGGTCATCCTGGACGACGTGCTGGTGAAATTCGACCCCAGCCGCCGGGCCAACACCGCTCGGGTCATGCTGGATTTCGCCCGGACCCAGCAGGTGCTCTGTTTTTCATGCCATCCGGAATTCCTGGAGATCATCAGGACGGTCCGCCGGGAGGCGCGCTATCAGGAGACGCCGTTGGCCGGCTTTGCCATCGCCGACGGGGTGATCAGCCGGATCGAGGCCGGGCTGCTGGGAGGTCAATCGCCGGCGTAGCGGCACCGGATTTTTCCCTAAAAAATGAGCCTTGGAAATCACCACCCCCTGGCACTGTTCGAAGCCAATCGTTAACATTAATCCTAAGGTATGACGGAGAGCACCTCTTTCCTTCCAGAGATTTTTCCGATAAAAACCTTAACCAAGTTCCCTGGTAACGGACAGGCTGATGGCCGGTGACGACATAGCAAAAAAGATTGCGGCCCTGGGCTGCGCCTGCGGCATTACCGGGCAGTATTGGGATAACTTCGGGGTGCGCCACTACA
>JBAZKX010000188.1:0-5291 GCA_041650575.1 Desulfobaccales bacterium | reverse complement strand
CCCGGCGGCGCCCATCAGCCCATTGTTTTACGTCCATCTCTTTTTAGTCTGCGTACTCTTTGCCTATTTCCCCTTCAGCAAGCTGATGCATGCTCCGGGGGTGTTCATGAGCCCCAGCCGGAACCTGATATCCAACAACCGCTGGGTCTTGCACGTCAACCCCTGGAACTATCCGGTCAAATTCCATACGTATGCGGAATATGAAGACAGATTTAGGGAACCCATGATCGAGGCCGGGATCCCGGTTGATAAGGAGCAATGAGTTTATGGCTAAGGGTCCGACACCAACAGAGTTACTCACTGGCTTAAGCTATAAGCCGCCGGAGAAAGGCTGGATGGATGTCAAGCCGGACTTCCGGCCGGGCACCTATTGTAATCCCGCCGCCCCCAAGTGGATGGAGTGGCTCAGCTACCCCTTCCCGGATAAACGCTCCATACCGGACAACGAGTGGGCGCTGCCCGAGAATTGGAAGGAAATCGTCCTGGAGGGTATGGAAGACCGGCTGAAGCGGTTCCGGTCCCTCAAGGTCTTTTTCGATATCTGCGTGCGTTGCGGGGCCTGCGCCGACAAGTGCCACTTCTTCCTGGGCACGGGCGATCCCAAGAACATGCCGGTACTTAGGGCCGAACTCCTGCGCTCGGTTTACCGGCGCTACTTTAAGAAGATCGGCCGGGTGCTGGGAGAAATCGCCGGGGCTCGGGACCTGACGGAAGACGTCATCAAAGAATGGTTCTTCTACCTGTACCAGTGCACTATCTGCCGGCGCTGTTCGCTGTTCTGCCCCTACGGCATCGACATGGCGGAGATGACGCTTCTGGGCCGGGAGCTGCTGGCCTCCATCGGCCTGAACATCGACTGGGCCCTGGCTTCCGTGGGCCAATGCTACGACAAAGGCAGCCACATCGGCGCCACTCCTCAGGCCTTTAAGGACATGGTGGACTTCCTGGCCGAGGAAAACGAGCGCATCACCGGCATCAACACCATGCCACCCATTAACCGCAAGGGCGCCGAGATTCTCTTTGTCATGCCCTCCGGCGATTACTTCGCTGATCCCGGCACCTTTACCATGATGGGCTATATGTTGCTGTTCAAGTATCTCGACCTTGACTACACGCTCAGCACCTACGCGGCGGAGGGCGGCAACTTCGGTTGGTTCGTGTCCCACGAGATGGGCAAGCGCCTGAACGCCAAGATCTACCACGAAGCCCAGCGCCTGGGAGTGAAGTGGATTCTGGGCGGCGAGTGCGGCCACATGTGGCGGGTGTGCAACCAGTACATGTCCACCTGGTGGGGGCCGGTGGACTTCCTGGAGAAGCCGGTGTCCCCCATTACCGGGACCCACTTCGAGAACGCCTCGGTCCACAAAATGGTGCACATCTCCGAATTCACCGCGGACCTGATTCACCACGGCAAACTCAACCTGGACCCCCAACGCAACGCCCACATCAAGATGACCTTCCATGACTCCTGCAACACCGCTCGGGGCATGGGAATCTTGGAAGAGCCGCGCTACATCATCAACAACGTGTTGCCCGAGGGTAACTTCATAGAGATGCCTCCCAACACCATCCGGGAAAAGGCCTTCTGCTGCGGCAGTTCCAGCGGCATCAACGCCAATGAGAACATGGAACTGCGCATGCAGGGCGGCTTTCCCCGGGCCAACGCGGTACGGTTCGTCCATGACAAATACGGGGTGAACCACCTGGGCTGCATCTGCGCCCTGGACCGGGCCACGCTGCCCACCCTGCTGCAGTACTGGGTGCCGGAGGTGGAGGTTACGGGCATCACCGAACTGGTGGGCAATGCCCTGATATTCCCGGACGAGCTAGAGCGGACCACCGACCTTCGCGACCGCGACCTGGTAGGCTTTGGTGAGTTGGCGGAGGAAGCCGGGGAGGAAGAGGAATAACATGGCTGACTACAAAAACGAATTCGGGGTTTTTGCAGAGCGACCGAAGGTCGAGAAGAAGCTTTTCGACCGCAACAGGGTCATCGCCGGGTTGGTCATCTTCGTGGTGCTGATCACCATCCCCCTCTGGCAGAACCTGGGCAAGATCGTGGCAGCACCGGCGCCCAGTCTCGATACGCCGGTCATCAAGCAACTGGCGGAAAAGGACAAAAAGTGCGTGATGCCCAAGGAATGGATGCGGGCCAATCACATGCAGATGCTCGTGGATTGGCGGGACAACGTGGTCCGCACCGGAGAGCAGAAAGTCACCGCCAGCCGGGGCCGCGATTTTGTCGCTCCTGACGGGAAAACCTACCTTGCCAGCCTGACCAATACTTGCTTGGACTGTCACTCCGACAAAACTAAATTTTGCGATCAGTGTCATAACTACGTGGCGGTAGTGCCTAACTGTTTCGGTTGCCACCTGCAGGAAGGCAAGAAGCTGGCGGAGGCGAAGTGATGGGTATCGATAGACGAGAATTTATCAGGCTGGCCGGACTCTCCGCCCTCTTCGGACTTGGGGGTAAAGGAGCTTTTGAGTTAATGGCGCCGGGCCGGGTGGAAGCGGAGATGAAGCCGGAACCCGGAGCCCTGTCGGGTAAAAGATGGGCCATGGTGGTCAACCAGAAGAAGCTGGACGACGCCACCGCGCAAGCATGCATCGCCGCCTGTCACCGGGTCCACAATGTCCCGGATTATCTCAATCCTCCGGATGACAAGCTGAAACTGGATCCCGCGGTGGCCCAACGCTACGAAATCAAGTGGCTCTGGACCGAGCATTTCCACAATGCCTTCCCTGGGGATGCACCGCCGCACATGGCGGAAAAAGTGGAGCACATGAATTTCATGGTGCTCTGCAACCATTGCCAGAATCCTCCCTGTGTGCGGGTGTGCCCTACCAAGGCCACCTTCCAGCGGGAAGACGGCATTGTCATGATGGACATGCACCGCTGCATCGGCTGCCGCTTTTGCATGGCCGGCTGCCCCTTCGGCGCCCGGAGCTTTAACTGGCGGGAACCCCGGCCTTATATCAAAGCACAGTATCCCGGTTATCCCACCCGGGAGATCGGGGTGGTGGAAAAGTGCACCTTCTGCGCCGAGCGGTTGGCCCAGGGGCTGATGCCGGCCTGTGTGGAGGCTTCCCGGGGAGCGTTGATCTTTGGCGACCTGGAGGATGAAAAATCCCAGGTGCGGGAGTACCTCCGGACGTACTTCACCATCCGGCGGAAGGCCCATCTCGGTACGAACCCGCAAGTTTACTATATCGTGTGAGGTAGGTCATGCTTGAAAAGGCGCTGGTCGGTACGAAACGGTACTATGGATTACTGGCGATCCTGGCGGGGATCTTCGCGCTGGGGTTTCTCTTCTATTTAAAGCAGTTAAATGTCGGTTTGGGCATCACCGGGATGGGCCGGGACGTGTCCTGGGGGTTCTACATCTCCCAGTTCACCTACCTGGTCGGGGTGGCGGCCTCGGCCGTCATGGTGGTCCTGCCGTACTACCTCCACAACTACAAGGCCTATGGGCGGGTGACTATCCTGGGCGAATTCCTGGCGGTGGCCGCAGTGTCCATGTGCGTCACGTTCGTGCTGGTTGACATGGGGCGGCCCGACCGGGTCTTCAATGTCTTCAAGTATCCCACTCCCGGCTCGGTTATGTTCTGGGATATCATCGTCTTGAACGGTTATCTCATCCTTAACATCCTCATCGGCTGGAACGTGCTGGAATGCGAGCGCCATTCGGTCGCGCCGCCCAAATGGGTCAAGTTCCTCAGTTATGTGTCCATTCCCTGGGCTGTCTCCATCCATACGGTGACCGCGTTCCTGTACGCCGGTCTGCCCGGGCGGGGCTACTGGCTTACCGCCATATTGGCGCCCCGGTTCCTCTCTTCGGCTTTTGCCGCCGGCCCGGCGCTGCTGATTCTCCTGTGCCTGCTGGTCCGGAAGTACTCCAAGTTTGATCCCGGCAAAGAGCAGATTCAGTCCCTGGCCAAGGTCGTCACCTACGCCACCCTGATCAACGTGTTCTTCTTCTTCTGCGAAGTCTTTACGGTGTTCTACAGTCAGCTCCCCGACCACATGGCCCATTTCAAATACCTGTTTGTCGGCCTCGACGGCAAAGGCCAATTGGTGCCGCTGATGTGGTTCTCCATCGTGGGTATGACCTTGGCGGCCTTATTCCTGGTCAATCCCAAGCTCCGGAAAAACGAGACCACCCTGGCGGCCCTGTGCGGCCTGGTGATCATCACCACCTGGCTCGACAAGGGGTTGGGGCTCATGACCGGCGGCTTTGTGCCCAACCCCATGGAGAAGGTTACCGAGTACTGGCCCACCGCACCCGAAGCCATCATCGCCCTGGGCATCTGGGCCATGGGGTTCCTGGTTCTTACTCTCCTCTATAAGATCGCGGTCTCCATCAAGGAAGAAATCAAGGCCTAAATAGGGGTGTTTCTTTATTAGATCCGAGGGAGGTGAAGCGTAATGGCCTGGCGAGTTGAAGTTGATACCGACAAGTGCACCGGTGACGAGGAATGTGTCAACGTTTGTCCCGTGGGCGTATTTGAGATGCAAAATGAGAAGGCCGTCCCGGTGAACGAAGACGAGTGCCTGGGTTGCGAGAGCTGCATCGAAGTCTGCCCCTCGGGCGCCATCACCGTGACCGAAACCTGATCTAACCTGGCTGTCATGAAGACGCCGACCTGGCCGACAGATCGGCGTCTTTTCGTATGTCTATATAACTCATTCTGTAAGGAGGTGAATCTCATGGGCTGGGAAGTCGAAGTCGATACCGATAAGTGCACGGGTGATGAAGAGTGCGTCAATATTTGTCCCGTGGGCGTGTTCGAGATGCAAAACGAGAAGGCCGTGCCGGTGAATATCGATGAGTGTCTGGGTTGCGAGAGCTGTGTAGAGGCCTGCCCCGCGGGGGCCATTACCGTGACCGAAACTTGAACTGATTTTGCTGCTTACCTAAAAACGCCGGTCTGGACTGAGACCGGCGTTTTTTTTGGGATGAGCGCGGAAGGGGAGGGGATATGCCGGCCATTCCCCCCGTCTGCAGCAAGGGGGACCGACATGGTCCCCCCGGCAATTTAATGGGGAACGCCCAAGACCCATGCCAGTCTCAGGTCCCGGCAAACCTGGCGCGGCCGCGTTACTTGGTATAAGGGTTGACCAAATGGACCGGCACCGGCGAGTTGGCCATGACCTTTTGAGCCACGCTGCCGAAATCGGTGCTCTTCTGATCCAGATCGTCGTGGCCGCGGCCGTGAGTGGTCAGGACCACCATGTCGGCCTTGGCATCCTTGATCATCTTCAGGATCTCGGCGGCGGCGTCGCCTTG
>JBAZKX010000187.1:0-5307 GCA_041650575.1 Desulfobaccales bacterium | reverse complement strand
GGGAAGGCGCCCGTTATGCTACCAAGTATCACACCGACAACGCCGGCAACCACACCCTGCCGTCAGCGCTATCTCCCTCTATCGCCGATTATGTCATTAAGACCTCGGCTGAAAACAGCGGCAACGGTGGTTACGGCCTGGCGACTCTCCTTCCGGGCGACTCATCTCCCAGTGTCTCCAATAGCGACCTCATCAGCACGACGTTAAGTCCGGGCTATACTTCGGGGAGCCCGGGCGATGACATTACCGTCACGGTCACGTCCACGAAAAACTGGTTTGTCATCCACAGAATTATTCCGGGTATGAGCGACCATATTAACCTGACGGCCAGAACCGTCATGAAATGCGAGTAGCGTTCCGCAGGAGGGAGAAGGGCATGATCCAGCTATACCGGCGCCTGCGCCAAGACCAATCCGGAGGGGTGGCCTTATGGGCAGCCGTCTCCTTTATCGCTTTGGGAGGGATAGCGGCCCTGGCCGTGGATTTCGGCCGCATGGCCGTAGTCAAGAGCGAATTGCAGAAAGCTGCGGATGCCGGAGCCCTGGCGGGGGCCCGGACCCTCTCCTTGGGTCCGCCCTACCCCAACTGGACCGATGCCCAAATCTCGGCCCAGGCAGCCGCCGCCAAAAACGGCGTGAACGGCAGCCTGATTACCTCCTGCCAGGTTCAGGTGGGCTACTGGGATTACTCCTGGAGACAAACCACGGCACCGGCTAACCTCCTGTCCACCGGCACCATCCCCACCGCCCAGATTGTTCCGGCCGTCAAGGTCTCGGTCAGCAAGGCTGACGGCCAAAACGGCGGGCCCTTGTTGATGCTGTTCGGCCCTCTCCTCGGCATCGCGTCGGAGACGGTACAGGCCCGGACTGTGGCCTGCTCCAAACTGATGCCGGTAAACTGCGTTTCGGCGGGGATGGCTTTCCCTCTGGCCACTCCCGAGACTTTTGTCAAGCAATTGTGGGGGAAAGATCCGCCGGAATCTTTCCGCATCGGCTCTTCCTATCACGATCCCACCGGGGGGCAATGGACCTCTTTCCTGACCCAGGCCAATGATGTGCCCACCATCAGGGAGCTCATTGACTCGGGCAACCCCGGGCCGCTGAAAGTGGGCGACCTGATCTGGATCGAGCCGGGCACCAAGACCACCCTCTATAACGAAGCCGCCACCCGGATCGGCGAGACCGTGATGCTGCCCATAGTCCCCGACGACTTCCAAACTCATGCCACCGCCCCGGTGCTGGCTTTCGTGGCGTTTTACATCGAAGACGCCCAGGGAGGCAGCGACAAATATATTCAAGGCCATTTTGTCAAAGATTACACTGTCCCCGGCGGCATCGGCGCTGAGGGCACTCCCAACTACGGCGGCATGGCCGGCACCCCCAAGCTGATCAATTAGCCGAGCCCGGTAGTCTCCGCCGGCCAAGCCCGGGGCGATCAGGCTTTCTGGACCGGCAAGATTCTCGGGAGGCCCCGGGTTTACTTGATTAACTTCACATGAGGTTTGCTCGCCAGACCCGGGATCGATGTTATCGGGATATTACCCCCTTTAAGAGTGAGGTTGCCGGAAATTACGATTCGTTTTGCTATTATGCTGCCATTAAAATCCTGATTTCCGCTGATCGTTACTGTCCCCTTGGGGGCATATATTATTGAGCTTGCATTGGTATCGGTATTAAAATTGCCACTGACTGTAATATCACCATTTTTTGAATAAAGACAAACCTGGTTGGCGCCATTAATATTCGTATTGCCACTTATGATTATATTCCCTGTGGACATCATTGCTCCACTGCTATTAAAATTTCCACTTATGGTTAATGAACCTTCGTTATATACACTGCCATCCACATTTATATTGCCGGTATAGGTTTTATTGGTATCGCTGTAGGTATGATTACTTGCGGCTGCAGCATCATTCACCTGCTGACTGTAGTCAGGCATGGCGATATTCGTATCGACTCCTCCAGATTTTTGTATATCATTGTTATAATTCCCACTTATTGTGATGTCATTTAAGTTTCTGGCGATAGCAGAATCGATTGTACTATTGCCGCTTATTGAGATCGTCTTGCCTTCTACTGATCCGGAAACAGTTTTATTCCCACTCCAGGATAAGTTATTATTGGTATGTACCGACCCATCGATATTTTTATTTCCGCTGATCGACAGGTCGTTTATGGAGAATAAGGCATACTTAAAGGGCCCGCTCGGGCCACCCCCCCCGGCCGGTTGCATTTTGGCGGTGGCCGTGGCGCTAACCTTAACGGTGGGATGTCCCAAAAGGCCCATAAAATAAGTTGGAACATTCTGGCTCATCGTGTAGCTGATGACATTCGTATTCGTGGGATCAAATTTCGGCTGACCCGCTACGGGGGTAAAGCCGTTCTTCGTAATGAAATAATCTGCTTGCTTGTTTGCGTCGTCCTGATTCGGCAGTTTCAGCCCCCCGCCGCAGACTGCCGCGTCCACCGCGTTTTGCATCCGCGCCCTGACCACCGTCAAATTGCCATAATCCAAGGCAAGGCCGGCCAATCCCAGCAGCATGGTCAGCATGATTGCGAACCCGACCATGGCGGCCCCTGATTGGTTCTTTAAGAATTGTTTTCCCATGCCGGTTTGTTCTCTGTATGAAATATCCATCGTCTTAATTATCCTAAGCCCGCTTTTCAGAGTAAACCACACCACTTACTCCACCCGCATGACACTTTTGCCGGTGACCGTGGTGAAGTTTGCCGGCAAATAATTCTTAACGAGCGGCGTGACATAAGTTATCGATTTGCTGACGGTCACGGTAACGTCACCTCCCGAGACCGGGGGACTGGGGGACACTTTGTAAGTCAACTTTGGATCGAATTTATGAATTTCAGTGCCCACGTCCGCGTCAGCATTAGCGAGATTTTGGTCAACGCTGGCAACCCGCGCTCCGGCCCGGGCCGCCTCATTAACGAGATGCGTCTGATAATACAAATTGCCAAAGTCCATGATTCCACAGACGATAAAGAGGAAGACCGGCAGTATGATGCCGAATTCCACCGCGCTCGCACCCTCGGTATGCCTCAGCAGGCCAGACTTTCCACGTTGAAACCACCTCATGATCCATCCCTTCCTTCTCTTCCCGACATCCTTGCCCGTTAACTTTCCTCTAAGGTATGCTAGGGGAACTCAAGGAACCATCAGTAGAATTTCCGATATTTGGGTTCGATTTTCCTGATTTGGACCTAATGACCGGGGGAAAACCCTGAAAAGGCGATTTTGGAGCGTCGTCCTTCGGGTGGTCAATCGGCAGGGCTTCGATACCCTCGGGCTCGGTGCAGCGGTTTCCCCCAAATTAGCCCGAGAAGAAGCCGGGGCCGCCCGCTGACTTAAGCCTGCCGGTTTTGCCGGACCCCATCTTGACAACCAGGTTGCCTGGGTATATGTAGGAACTTGTGAAAACCAAAATCATTTTTATCACCGGTGGGGTGCTGTCCTCGTTGGGCAAGGGGGTGGCGGCCGCGGCCATCGGCGCCTTGTTGGAAGCCCGGGGGCTCCGCGTTACTTTTCAAAAGCTGGATCCTTACATCAACGTGGACCCCGGGACCATGAATCCCTTCCAGCACGGCGAGGTCTACGTCACCGAAGACGGGGCGGAAACCGACCTGGATTTGGGCCACTACGAGCGCTACACCTCGGTCACCCTGAGCCAGGAGCACAATTTCACCTCCGGCCGCATTTACTACAACGTCATCACCAAGGAGCGCCGGGGCGACTATCTCGGCGGCACCGTCCAGGTCATTCCCCACATCACCGACGAAATCAAGCAATCCATCATGAAGGTGGCCCCATCCGCGGACGTGGCCATCATCGAGATCGGCGGCACCGTAGGGGACATCGAGAGCCTGCCCTTCCTGGAGGCTATCCGCCAGCTCAAGGGCGACCTGGGCAAGGATAACGTCTGCTATATCCACCTGACCCTGGTGCCCTTCATCAAGACCGCCGGGGAAGTCAAGACCAAACCGACCCAGCACAGCGTCAAGGAATTGCGCTCCATCGGTATCCAGCCCGATATCCTCCTGTGCCGCACCGAAAAGCTCCTCAGCCAGGACATCAAGGCCAAGATCGCCCTCTTCTGCAACGTGGAGCCCGCCGCGGTGATCACCGCCCAGGACGTGGACAATATCTACAAAATTCCCCTGCTGCTCCACGAGGAAGGCCTCGATGACCGCCTCATCGAGACCCTGAATATCTGGACCCGGGCCCCCCGCCTGGAGGTCTGGCAAAACCTGGTCGAACGCATCAAAAACCCCAAACACCGGGTGGAAATCGGCATTGTCGGCAAATACGTGGACCTCAGGGAATCTTACAAGAGCCTGCATGAGGCCCTGGTGCACGGCGGCCTGGCCAATGAGGCCCAGGTGGCCCTCACCTATATCGACTCCGAGAGGGTCGAGCGGGAAGGCCCCGAAGGCCTCCTGGGGCACCTCCACGGCATCCTGGTCCCCGGGGGCTTCGGCGTCCGGGGCGTGGAAGGCAAGATCCTGGCCATCCGCTATGCCCGGGAGCATAAAATCCCGTATTTCGGCATCTGCTTCGGCATGCAACTGGCCGTGGTGGAGTTTGCCCGCCAGGTGGCCGGGATTGCCAATGCCACCAGCGAAGAGTTCGACACCGAGGCCGCGCATCCTGTCATCTACCTGATGCGGGAGTGGTACGATTACCGCAAAGACGCCATTATCCACCGGGACCGGGCCGCGGAAAAAGGCGGCACCATGCGCCTGGGGGCCTACCCCTGCGTCGTCACCGAAGGCTCCCTGGCCAGCGCCGCGTACCAGGAAACCAACCTCATGGAGCGGCATCGCCACCGCTATGAGTTCAACAACCAGTACCGGGAACAGCTCCAGAACGCCGGCCTGGCCATCACCGGCACCTCCCCCAACGGCGAACTGGTGGAGATCATCGAGATCGGCGGCCATCCCTGGTTCCTGGGCTGCCAGTTCCATCCGGAATTCAAATCCCGGCCCCTGGCCCCGCATCCCCTGTTCCGGGAATATATCCGGGCCTGCCTGGAATATAAGCTGAGCCATGTCAAACCCGACGAGGAGATTTGAGAGAGCAGTGGTTAGTTGCCAGTAGCCAGTTGTCGGTTGTCAGTTTTTTTATTACTCGTTCCAAAGCTCCGCTGGGGCACCTCCATGAATAAGTCATATATAGGGTGCGCCCTGCGCACCATTCTTTTGAGATCTGAGTCTCCGCATGGAAAACCCCGTCCCGATCGCTGATTTTTGGGTAGGTAAGGGCGACCTGGTCATGATCGCCGGGCCTTGCGTT
>JBAZKX010000186.1:0-5345 GCA_041650575.1 Desulfobaccales bacterium | reverse complement strand
GCTGCCGCCGGTAATAGACTGCGCCGGCCTCGGCCAAAGCCCTCCGGCTCCATTTTTCGTTTTCAATTTGCCATCTCATGCAAAATCTCTGCCGGACACGCCTGGGGTTAGGGGGGATTTTGGCTTCTTAAGCATTGCCATATCGGAAAAAACTTTTGGCAATCGCTATAGGTTTAACCGGCTGATACTGCAAGCCTCCTCCTGACCTCGCTCCAGGGGAAATCCCTCCGCGATCGGGGCACGGAGCCGCGAGTTTAAGGCCGATTAACTTATAGGGAAATTTTCTGAGTAGAAGTAAGTGAAGGGCCAGGGGGGGTCTTACGACCCCTGGCCCCCTGAATGAGATTGGTTGAGGTAGGGTCCTGCCGAAGCGATGCTCATTATCCCATAACGCCGCTGCAAAACGAGAAACGGGGCGGTAGGGGCCCGAAGGCCCCTAACAAAGATTACTTAGTCTTTTGCGGTGGCGACATGGGCGGGGGGCTGACTGGAGGCGGCGCAGTTTTAGTTGCGGCAATCTTGGCTTCGAGCTTCTTGATATTCTCCGCAACGATCGGAGCGATGGAGCTCTTTTCGCCTTTCTCGCGCAGCGGTTTCACCGCCAGGCAACCGCCACCGGCAAAGCAGGTCTGCACCACTTTGTCCAAATACTGATCGGCATAAGTGGTGGCATCCTTCAGGTTAGCCAGGGCGTCGTTCAGTTTGCCTTCCCGCTCTTCCAGCACCGCCATGTTGTTCAGGGCGAAGGGGTTGTAACGATCCGCTTTCACCGCCTTGGCGAATTCATTCTTGGCGGCTTCATACTTGCCTTCCCGGACGAAATCATAGCCTTGAGCGATGGGGGTGAAGGCATCCATCGTCATCAGCGCGCCACCCTTGGGCTGGGCCAAGACCGGGCAAGCCATGAGGAGGCAGAGAGCTGCTACCACAGTGAGGATCACAAGTTTACGGGTGTTTCGCATCATGTCTCTCCTTATCCAGAGCATTAAGTCAACATTTTAGGAGCTATAAGTCAAACCCGCCCCGTTCGACCTGCTTTAGATAATTAAGGATTTTTTTATCAATGTCAAGAAAAGTACCAGCCCGAACGTATTTTAACCTGGAGTCCAAGGAAAAAATCGTCATTCAGAGCCTGAAAAAGCCGCACTTTCCAATACATGAACCTCCTATTCGGCATCGAGGTAGAATTACTTGAGGAGTTTTCTTCCCAGGGGGACGGTTAGGACCTCTGGAAGCCGAAGCGCTGGCGGATGGCCGACCGCCAGCGGCGGGGGCCCTCCAGGTCCAGGTCCACCGTGAGGACCGCTGCGGTTTCCCCTCCTTCCAGGACCAGCCAATCCCTTAAGCTGTCCCACTCCCGCACCTGACGGGCCAGTTCGGCGTCGGTCGCCGGAGCCGGGGGCTGGATGGCGAAAGAACGCCCGCCCTGGAGAGGGTAGCGGCGTCCCCCGATCTCGGCCACCACGGCTGCGGTATTCACCCCCACCACCGGCAGGTAATAGTCAAAGGCCCGGGTCAGGGCCCCGGTCTGCCAGTGACCCCGGAGGATGGGAAAGATGGTGGGATTGACGATGAGATCCGCTCCCTGGGCCGCCAACTGCCGGGCCGCTTCGGGCTGGCCCCAAAAATCGATGCACACCGGCACGGCCAGGCGGCCGAAGTCGGTGTCCCACACTTGCCAACGGTCGCCGGGGCTCACATGGAAGCCGCGCCGCTCCAGGTTCCCCAGGTTGTGCTTGCGCTGGCGTCCCTGCAAGCGGCCCCGGCGGTCGAACAGGGTGGCGGTGTTATACCGCTTTCCCTCCGCTTCTTCCAGGAGGCCGGCGACGAGATAAACCTGGAGGCGCGCCGCCGCGTCGGCCAGTTCCGGATCGCCCCAAAAGGGAAAGTACTCCGGAAAGCAGATCAAATCCGCGTCCTGGCCCTGGCAGGCCTCCAGCAGCTTCAGGGCCCGGGCCAGGTTCTCCCGGCTGTCCAACCGGGGCGCCGGTTGGGCCTGGATAAGAATAATCTTTGCCATACCGGTTATCCTGCCTGTCACCGCGTTTTTCACCTGAATGTAACACCAGGCCGCCAGGGTGCCAAGGGTTTCCGGAGCCGGTGGCCGTTTAAATCATTGCGGCGCAACTATTTGAGGCTTTTACCCCCGCCGGTTGCTTTTGCCGCCGATCCCTGGTAAAAGAGAGCCAAGGTGCCAAATTATCAGGTCCGGCGGGAGCCGCGCCAAGCTTTCGAGTCAGCTTTTCTGGCGGCCGGCTGACTCGCGGCAGCCCTCATTTATTGTGGCGTTCAGTGGAGAGTGACCATGCTCATCGTGATGGACAAGGACGCGACCGACCCCCAAATTCGGGCGGTCGTGGCCAAGATTGTAAACCTGGGATTTGAGGCCCAACCCATGCCCGGCGGGGAACGGGTGGCCATCGCCATTTTGCGCAATCCCGGGCCGGTGGACCCGGCCCTGTTTGTGGATATGGACGGCGTAATCCAGGCCATCCCGGTTTCCCGGCCCTATAAGCTGGTGAGCCGGGAAATGAAGCGGGAAGACACTATTATCCATTTCCCCGGCTTCGACCTGGGCCGGAGGCATTTCGTGGTCATGGCCGGCCCCTGTGCGGTAGAGAGCGAAGCCCAGGCTCTGGCCATCGCCCAGAAGGTCAAGGCCGCGGGGGCCCGCATCTTTCGGGGCGGCGCGTATAAGCCCCGCACCTCGCCCTACAGCTACCAGGGGTTGGGGAAAGCCGGCCTGGAAATCCTCAAGAAGGTCCGGGAAGAGACCGGCTTGCTGGTCGTCACCGAAGCCATCGACCATGAGTCTCTGCGGCTGGTGGCCGAATACGCCGACATTATCCAGATCGGCGCCCGGAATATGCAGAACTTTTCCCTGCTGCGCTGCGCCGGCCGCACCCGCAAGCCGGTGCTCCTGAAACGGGGCATGTACGCCACCCTGGAAGAATGGCTCATGGCCGCGGAATATGTCATGTCGGAAGGCAATGCCCAGGTGATCCTCTGCGAGCGCGGGGTGCGCACCATCGGCGATCATGCCCGCAATCTCCTGGACCTGGCCACCATCCCGGCGGTGCGCCGGGAGAGTCATCTGCCCATCATCATCGATCCCAGCCACGCCGCCGGCCGCCGGGACCTGGTGCCGCCCCTGACCCGGGCCGCGGTGGCCGCGGGCTGCGACGGTCTCATCATCGAAGTGCACCATGAGCCCGAAAAAGCCATGTCCGACGGGGCCCAGTCCCTCTATCCCGAACAGTTTGAAGCCTTGATGGAGGAGATCCGCGGCCTCAAGCCCGGGGGCTGGTGATGCCGGAGATTGAGCTGCCGCTCCCCGGCCGGGATCTGAGCTACCGGCTGGTGATCGACTCAGGCCTGGCCCGCCGCCTGGGAGAGCTGCTCAGGCCTGAAGGATTTCCTGCCCAAGTTTTTGTGATCTCAGACCGGCGGGTGGCTCGGCTCCACGGCGCCACGGCGCTGGCCTCCCTGGCCGCGGCGGGTTTTACCCCGGTGCTCCTGACCACTCCCCCCGGGGAGCGGGCCAAGTCTTGGGCCGTGGTCCAGCGCCTGGCCAAAGAACTCCTGGCCCGGGGCGCCCACCGGCGTTCGGCCCTCATCGCCTTAGGAGGCGGCGTGGTGGGAGACCTGACGGGCTTTCTGGCCTCCATCTTCATGCGGGGCCTGCCCTTCATCCAGGTGCCCACCACCGTGCTCGCCATGGTGGACGCGGCCATCGGCGGCAAGACCGCCATCAATCTGCCCGAAGGCAAGAACCTCCTGGGCACCTTCCACCAGCCCCGCTTGGTGGCCATTGACCCCGAATTTGTCCGCACCCTGCCCCGGGCCGAGGCTCTCAACGGCCTGGCCGAAGTCATCAAGGCCGGCTTTATCCGGGACCTGGACCTGCTGGAGCGTCTCGCCGCGGTCAAAACCAGGCTACTGAAAGGTATGGCCGGATTGACCGACATCATTTACCGGGCCGCGGCCATCAAAGCCCAGGTGGTGTCCCGGGACGAACGGGAAGGGGACCTGCGGCGCATCCTCAACTTCGGCCATACTCTGGGGCACGGTCTGGAACAGGCCTCCCGCTTCCGCCTGCCCCACGGCCGGGCGGTGGCCTGGGGCATGGTGGCCGCCCTGACCCTGTCCGAGCGCCTGACGGGGCTGGACCCGGCGGCAGCCGCCTGGGGCCGCGGCCTCATCCGGGACTTCGACCTCTGCGGGCCCTTGCCGGAGCTCGACCCGGCGGCGGTGATGTCGGCCTTAAGCCTGGATAAGAAACGCCAGGAGACCGGGGTGCCTTTCATATTGTTGCCGCGACTGGGGGACACGGTGATCCGGGATGACGTGCCGCTGGCCCTGGTGGCGGAGGTGCTGAAAGAAATGTTGGGGGCAGGGGCCAGGGGGTAGCCCGGGCCTCCCGCCGGTGATCCCCTTGATAAACTAGGGCCGGGTAAAGTTGGCGACCATGCGGTTGGGATTGATTATCCTCGGGATTTGGGTTTTATTAGGTGCAGGCCCCGGTTCTGCTGAAAACGCGGGTCCCAAACCGCAGAACCTCAGGAGGGAGACCATCAAACCCATCTGTTTAAACCCCGTCGGCGTGGTGAAAAAGCAGGATAAGCGCGGCTTTTTGGAGATTAAGCCGGAATATGCCCCGGCTTTGCTGGGCCTCAAGGATTTCTCCCATGTCTGGGTGTTTTACTGGTTCCATGAAAATGATACCCCGGAGCAGCGCCAAACCCTCCAGGTGCATCCCCGCCGCGACCCGGCCAACCCCCTGACCGGCGTCTTTGCCTGCCGGGCGCCGGAGCGTCCCAATCTCATCGGTTTCACCGCCTGCCGGATTGTCAATATCACCGGCAACGTGGTGGAAGTGGCGGACCTTGATGCCCGGGACGGCACCCCCATCCTGGACCTGAAGCCCTATATTCCCAGCGGCGACGCCATTCCCGAGGCCCGGGCCCCGGAGTGGCTGAAGCGTTCCAAGCCGCCGGTTGAGTAGGATAGGGGGGGACGTCGCGCTGATCCCAAGCTCAACATACTCACCTGGAGGGGCTGAACGCCCATGAAGCGGGTCGGCGTGGCGCTGGGCGGGGGCGGAGCCAAGGGGCTCAGCCATATCGCCTTTCTCAAGGTTCTGGATGAACTGGGGGTGCGGCCGGCGGTCATCGCCGGCACCAGCATCGGAGCGGTTATCGGCGGCCTCTATGCCGCCGGGGTTTCCGGGGCCGGGCTGGAACAGTTACTCAAGACCATAGGCTTTACGGAACTCTCCAAGATTATCCTGGACTTCTCCATTCTGAGCAATTCCGCCATCTTTACCGGTAAGCGGGTGGAAGAGT
>JBAZKX010000185.1:0-5354 GCA_041650575.1 Desulfobaccales bacterium | reverse complement strand
GCTCGGGGACCAGGCAGCGGTAACAGGGATTATCCGCCCCGGGGGCAGCCACCAGGAGTTGCCCGTGCCAGCCCGTGGCCGCGGCGGACACCAGGGGAATCTGGTTGCGCCAGCAGCACTCGGCCAGCAGAAAGCGGGTGGTAAAATTGTCGCTGGCGTCCAGCACCACCTCAAAGCCCGGCACCACGTCCCGGACGTTGTCCCGGTCCAGGCGCAGGTCAAAAGTCTCTACCCGGCAGAGGGGGTTAAGGGCCGCGAGGGAGTCGGCAGCCGAAGCCACCTTGCGGCGCCCGAGGTCGGCCGTGCAGTGGAGAATCTGGCGCTGGAGGTTGGACAATTCCACCGCGTCGCCGTCCACCACGCCCAGACGCCCTACCCCCGCGGCGGCGAGATAGAGCAGGGCGGCGGAACCGAGGCCGCCCGCGCCCACCACCAATACCTTCCCGGCGCGCCAGCGGGCCTGTCCTTCCCAGCCTACCCGGGCCAGGAGGGCATTCCGGCTATAGCGTCCGGTCTCCGGGGGGGCAAAGTCCTCCCGGGATGCGATCTTCATCAGGGGTCCTCATGGTTGCGGCCACCGCGGCCGGGGAAATAACACCTTCTCCTATTATCTTATGCAAATTATAAACTTACGCAAGTAATCAGATAACCATGGATACCCGGGATTTCTCCGGCAAACCCCCGGGAGCCGTGCCTTGACAGACCTGGTCCATTTAGATAACCTTCAGTAATCTCAGGAGGAAGAAAGTGGAGTTTGAGGCCGTCATCGGGCTGGAAATTCACGCCGAACTGCTCACCGCCAGCAAGATCTTCTGCGGCTGCGCCACTACCTTCGGGGCCCCGCCCAACACCCAGGTCTGCGAGGTCTGCCTGGGGATGCCCGGTTCACTCCCGGTCCTCAATAAAAAGGCGTTGGAGTTCGCCCTGAAAATGGCCCTGGCCACGGACTGCCGGGTCAATCCCGAGTCGGTCTTCGCCCGGAAAAACTATTTCTATCCCGACCTGCCCAAAGGCTACCAGATCTCCCAGTATGAATTACCCCTGGCCGAGCACGGGCACCTGGATATTAAGGTGAATGGCGCGGCCCGGCGCATCGGCATCACCCGCATCCATATGGAGGAAGACGCGGGCAAGCTGATTCACAGCGAGTCCCGGCCGGTGAGCTTCGTGGATTTCAACCGCACCGGGGTGCCCCTCATCGAGATCGTCAGCGAACCGGAGATGCGCACCCCCGAAGAGGCGGTGGAGTACTTCAAGGGCCTGCGCAATATCCTTTTATATTTAGAGATTTGCGACGGCAACATGGAGGAAGGCTCGATCCGCTGCGACGCCAATATCTCCTTGCGGCCGATGGGGCAGACCGAGTTCGGCACCAAGGCCGAGCTCAAGAACATGAACTCCTTCCGGTTCGTCAAGGCGGCCCTGGAATACGAAATCAAGCGGCAGCGGGCCTTGTTGGCCGCGGGGCGGGAGATCGTCCAGGAAACCCGGCTGTGGGACACGGCGGCCAATCAGACCGTGTCCATGCGGGGCAAGGAAGAAGCCCACGACTACCGCTACTTCCCCGACCCGGACCTGGTGCCGATCAAGATCTCAGAGGAGTGGATAGAAAGGCTGAGAAAAGAACTGCCGGAACTGCCGACGGCGCGGCGGGCCCGCTTTCAAGCCGAATACGACCTGCCCGAATACGACGCCGAGGTGCTGACCTCGGATAAGGCCCTGGCTGATTACTTCGAGGCCGCAGTGAAGGAGTTTCCCCGTCCCAAGCAGGTGAGCAACTGGATCATGGTGGAACTGATGCGGGAGCTTAAAAAGGAGGAGGCCGGCATCGCGGCCTGCCGGGTCACTCCGGCTGCATTGGCCAAGCTCCTTTCCCTGGTGGACCAGGGGACTATCAGCGGCAAACTGGCCAAAACCGTGTTCGAAGCCATGGTGGCCACCGGGAGCGACCCGGAGATCATCGTCAAAGAACAAGGCCTGACCCAGATCAGCGACACCGGGGCCTTGGAAACCGCGGCCCAGGCGATTATCCAGGCGCATCCCAAAGAAGCCGCGGACTACCGGGCCGGCAAGACCAAACTGATGGGCTTCTTCGTGGGCCAACTGATGAAGCAGACCAAAGGCCAGGCCAACCCGCAACTGGCGAACGAGATTTTCAAAAAGCTATTGGCTCAACTTTGATAATTTTCTAGCCAGAAAAATCTGGTTGGGGAAATGCCATAGCAAGGGACAAGGTCCTCGAAAAAGGAGAACCAAAATGCCCCAGGAAAAGAAAGTCAACGGTGTAAACGTCGACCAGTTATTTAGCACCATAGAACTTATTAAGCAGAAGCCCGAAATTGCTCAATTTAAGTTTCGGGCCCAAAACACCTGGATCGACGGTACTCATAACCGGGCGAAGGTCAAAGACTTCTATGGTGCTCTTCAGGAGGATGACTCGCGGGCCCCGTTGGTTTTTGAAATAGATGAACCCCCGGTTCTCTGCGGTAATAATCTGGGAGCCAACCCCGTAGAATACCTCCTCGTTGCCCTGTCGGGTTGTCTGACCACCAGCCTGGTCGCCCATGCGGCCGCCAAAGGAATCGCCATAAAGAAAGTGGAATCTAGATATGAGGGCGACCTGGATCTGCGAGGTTTTCTTGGACTCTCGGAAGAGGTTCCGGTCGGATATCAGAACATCCGGGTATATTTCAAAATCGAGGCGGATGTTTCCGAGGCCGAGAAAGAGGAACTTATCAGGATGGCCCAGAAATACTCGCCTGTTTACAATAGCATCGCCAAGCCGGTGCCGGTCTCGGTTTACTTGGATAGATAAGGCCCAAAGCCGATGGGCATTTGGGCGCTGGCTTATTTAAAGTTCTTGACGCCCGGTGCGTTTGCGTGTTTCTACTTTCGTCAAGGCCCAAAAACTTAATCAGGAGTGCAAATGATCCCCTATTGCAGCATCTGTTGGGACGTGGATAAGGTCAAGTTATTGGATCAGCGGCGTTTGCCCGCGGAAGAGCTCTATCTGGAGATCACGGATTATCGCGAGATCATCGACGCCATCCGCACCCTGGCGATCCGGGGGGCGCCGGCCATCGGGGTGGCCGCAGCCATGGGTGCGGCGTTGGGCGCGCTGAGTTTGGATACCCGCGACGGCAAGGAGTTTCAAGCCCGGTTCCAGGTGATCTGCCGGGAGATTGCCGCGGCCCGTCCCACTGCGGTCAATCTGTTTTGGGCCTTGGATCGGGTGCTGTTGGTCGCCCAGGAGCATAAGGCGGAATCCGTGGAGGCCATCAAGGGACATCTCGTGGCCGAAGCCCAGGCCATGCTCAAGGAAGATGAAACCATCAACCGCCGCATGGCCCAGGCGGGACAGGTCCTGATCCGCGATGGGCATCGGGTGCTCACCCACTGCAACACCGGGGCCCTGGCCACCGGGGCTTACGGTACCGCCCTGGGGGTGCTGCGGGCCGCCTGGGAGGCGGGTAAACGCTTCTCCGTGTGGGTGGATGAGACCCGGCCCCTGCTCCAGGGAGCCCGGCTCACCACCTGGGAACTGGGCAAATTGGGGATTCCCTACACCCTGATCCCTGACGGGGCCGCGGCCACCCTGATGCACCAGGGCAAAGTGGACCTGGTCATCCTGGGCGCGGACCGCATTGCGGCCAACGGCGACACCGCCAACAAAATCGGCACCTACAGCGTGGCGGTCCTGGCTCACCATCACGACATCCCCTTTTACGTGGCGGCGCCCCTGTCCACCTTTGATTTTTCCATTCCCGACGGCAACCACATCCCGGTGGAGGAGCGGGCTCCCGAGGAGGTCACCCATCTCTGGGGCCAGGCGGTGGCCCCGGCCGGGGCCCAGGCCCTTAACCTGGCTTTTGATGTTACTCCCAATGATTTAATTGCCGGCATCGTCACGGAGAAGGGCATCATGGAGCCGCCCTTCACGTCCAGTCTGAAACCTTATCGTCCCGGCCAGAGTTAAGCTTATGCGCGCCTTTGCCAAGCTACTGACGATTTTAGCGGTTCTGGCAAGCGCCGGGTCCGCCTGGGGCGGCGGGCCGTTTAGCATCAAGATGCCTGCCACCCGGACGGGCATCGATCCCCAGGCGGTGACGGTGATCGGCTCGCCTCAGCATCATATGACCAAAAAGGGCGAGGATCTCCTGGATGTCGCCCGGAAATATGATCTGGGCTGGACTGAAATCGGCGCCATGTACCGCGCCTGGGACCCCTTCCTGCCGCCCCCGGGCGTCAACATGCTGATTCCGACCATGTGGATCGTGCCCACCGGCCACAGCGCCCAGATTATCGTCAATACCGGGGAAATGCGGCTGTTTTATTTCGTTAACAACGGCACCCAGGTTTATACCTATCCCATCGGTATGGGCGTCCTGGATTTTAGAACCCCGACCGGCAATTTTCATGTAAATCAAAAGAAAGTGAATCCCGACTGGCACATCCCCAAGCAGTTACAGAAAAAATACGAGATGGCGGTGATGCCCGCCGGACCGGATAACCCCATGGGGGCGTATAAGCTCGGCCTGAATTGGGGCGACTATGGCATCCACGGCTGCAATTTACCCTGGGCCGTGGGCCGTTTGGTCAGCCATGGCTGCACCCGACTCTACCCGGAGGATATCAAGAAACTCTTTGCCATGGTCCCGATGGGCACCAAAGTGGAGTATATCTACGAGCCGGCGCTGATCGGCTTCCGCCAGGGCCGTATTTTTCTGTCGGTGCACGATGACGTGTATTTCAAGATCCGCTCCATGATCCTGCACGTCTTGAGCCTGCTGGAGCAGCGGGGGCTGGCGGACCAGGTGGATACCCAGAAAGTGATGCAGACGGTGGAAGAGCAAAACGGGATGCCGGTGGACATCACCAAAAGAGACGCGGGCCTCGGACGTGCCAGTAGTTCTCTAAGATAGTGATGGCGCCATTGAAGGTGAGAGCCGTAAACAACCCAGACGCAACCTTAAGCCCCCGCGCCAGGATGGCGATTTGGCGCCGGATGAGCCTGATCTGTTTGGCTATCCTGATCTTGGGCGCCGCCTTGCCGGCTGCCGCGGCCGGCCCTTATCACATCCGTCTGCCGGCCAACTCCCAAGGCTACGACCCCGATGCGCTTACCGTGGTGGGCGGCATTCAGCACCACCGCATCAAAAAGGGCGACGATCTGCTGGAACTGGCCCGGGATTATGGTCTGGGCTACTCTGAACTCGGGGTCATGTACCGCCACTGGGACCCGTTCCTGCCGCCGGCGAGCGCCGAAATGACCGTCCCCACCCTGTGGATCGTGCCCGCCAGCCACGCCGCCCAGATCATCGTCAACACCGGGGAGATGCGGCTCTACTATTTCG
>JBAZKX010000184.1:0-5408 GCA_041650575.1 Desulfobaccales bacterium | reverse complement strand
TGATATTATTCTATAACTTATGGCATACTGAGACGTTGGTCGCCGGGGGAATGGGCCGAATAAGGCGCCGATTTCCGGACCTGACTGGCCGCCAACAATCAGGTGAACCCGGCCTTGATTTCGGATAATATAGGATTCGGCACGTCCAAAGATGTTAGGCAGGAACCCGTGGAGAGATAACCCGACCATGCGCCGCTTTCCGTTTCTCGCCTCTCGATACGCCCTGGCCTTGCTGTTGGGGGTCAACTTCGCCCTCCTCGGGATCAGCATCTATCTGGGCCTCAAGTCCGCCAACCAGATGAAGGAGATCGTCAAGGAAGACTTCAACCAGCAGCAATTGGTGCTGGCCAAGCACACCGCCAGCCTGCTGGAGCAGGATATCCATTTCTTGAAGCGGGAGTTGAGCACCCTCAATTTTTCTCCCTCCATGCAGTATGTGGAGCCCCTGTCTTGGGCCAACCGCATGCGGGCCACTTTAGCCAGCGTCCGGGAGGAAGGGGTGGTGGAAATCGTGCGCCTCACCCCGGACGGCAACCGGGCTTACCAGGTGGACAGCCGGGGCGTGGATCAGATCACCACCGAATCCTTCAAGGACGCCCCGTTCCTTTCCTGGGCCCGCCAACCGGAACATAAGGGCCAGATCCTGGTGATGCCGGTATCCACCCAGATTCCTCACTACATGGGACGGCTCATCACCGTTATGGCGATGCCGACCTACGAGATGTCGGTGGACGATACCCATCCCCACCCTTCCGGGGCCTTCGCCGGAGTCCTGGCGTTTTATATCGACGCCCATCAATTGGCGAAAAAATTCACCCAGGGGATCAGGAGCGGCAAGACCGGCTATGCCTGGATCATGGACAGCAAGGGCCTGTTCCTGACTCATCCGGAACGCGACTTCATCGGCAAAAACGCCTTTACCGTGCGCAAAGAACGGATGTCCGCCATCTCTTTCGACGCCATCAATCAGATTCAACGGGAGAAGATGCTGGCCGGCAAGGAGGGTTGGGGCGCCTATATCTCCGGGTGGCATGGCGGCATGGCCGGGGAGATTCAGAAGCTCATGGCCTACGCCCCGGTCCAGTTGGAGGACCGCAATCTGGTCCAGGAGGGCAACCCGCCGACTTCCTGGTCCGTGGCGGTGGTGGCTCCGTCCAGCGAAGTGGAGGGGGTGATCCATTCCGTCTATGTCCGGCAGTTCTATCTTCAGGTCATCATCGGCCTGGTGGTCCTGTCGGGCACCATTGTGATGCTGAATTTCCGGTATGAACAACAGTTTTCCTCCAGCCTGGAAGAAGAAGTGAATCGCCAGAAGGAGAAGCTGCAGAAATCCGAGGCCCGTTACCAGGGATTGGTGGAAAATGCCGCGGACCTGATCTATACGGTGGACGGCGATGGGCGGCTTTTGTCCATCAACCGCTATGCCGCCAACCTCTTCGCCATGGCCCGTTCAGCCGTGAAGCCGGCCGGACTAGAGACCCTCGTGGAAGCCGCCCCCCATGAATTTGTGGGCCGGACCCTTCATGATATTTTTAATCAGAAATCCGCCGACTTCCACATGGAGTGGCTCCGGGAGGTCCAGGAGACCGGCAAGGTCAGGAGCAAGCGCCACCCGGTGGGTATCGGCGACCAGGAGTTCTGGTTTTCCACCAGCATCGTAGGCATCAAGGATGAGCAGGGCCAAACCTTCGCCTATGAGATTATTTCCCGGAACATCACCGGCCGCAAGGCCATCGAGGACCGGATGATCAATATGGAGAAGCTGGCCTCCATCGGCACTCTGGCCGCCGGGGTGGCCCATGAGATCAACAACCCCATTGCCGTGATCCTGGGCTTTGCCGAACACCTCTTGGAACAGACGGAGTCCCTGCCCGAGATCCACGAAACCTTGCAGGTCATCGAGGACGAAGGGCTCCGGTGCAAGAAGATCGTGGAAAACCTGCTGACCTTCGCCCGCTCCCCGGAAACCACCGAGACCAGTGCCGATATCACCGGTCTCCTGGATAAGACCCTGGCAGTGGTAAAAAATACCCTGTTAACCAAAAAGATCCGCCTGGACACCAGCCTGGCTCCGGGTCTGCCCCGGGTCAAAGGCGATCCCCAGGAACTGCAGCAGGTCTTCATCAACCTGATCAACAATGCCGCCGACGCCATGAAAGGGGGCGGAATCCTCAAAGTCGTCACCACCTCCAGCCCCGACGGCAAACGGGTCGCCATTGAATTCATCGACACCGGTTCCGGCATTCCCCGGGACGCCCAACCCAAGATCTTCGACCCCTTCTTCACTACCAAGAAGACCGGCGAAGGCACCGGCCTGGGCCTGTCCATGAGCTACGGCATTATCAGCAAGTTCGGGGGCAACATTATTTTCACCAGCTACCCCGCGGAAGAATATCCCGAAAAGCACGGCACCACCTTTACCGTTTACCTGCCCATGATTTCAGGCCTGGAGGCCGAGGCGGCCGGCCAGGAGCAGCCCATGCCGCCGTCGGACGCCAATCTCTATTAATGCTGGAAATGCAGGAGGATAAAATGCCGGAGAGGATACTGGTCGTTGACGATGAGCCCAATATGCTCAGGTTGTTGAAAACTATCCTGATGGATAGGACCGGCTATGAGGTCACCACGACCAATAATCCCCTGGAAGTGAGCAAACTCCTCCAGGATGATCATTATGATCTGGTGATCACCGATCTCAAGATGCCTCTCGTGGACGGCATCGATCTCATCGGCATCATCAGGAAGATCGACGACGCCATGCCCATCATTGTCATTACCGCCTACGGCACCATTGAGACCGCTGAGGAGGCCATCCAAAAGGGCGCTTACGATTTCATCACTAAGCCCTTCCGTAAGGAGACCATATTGATCACCATCAAGCGGGCCCTGGAGTGGAAGCGCATGCAGGGCGAGCTGGCGGCCCTGAAGAAGCAGTGAGCTCGGTGGGGCGGGCCTCTGTGCCCGCCATTATTGCTGATTTGCTCATTGTTTACGGAAAAACCATGGTCTTTAAATTCCTGCGGCGATTTCTGAAAGAACCCGAAGAGGACGAACAGGTCCGCTTGCAGGAGAAATTTACTCATTTCCGCCGCCTCCTGGACAATAACAACGACGCCCTGGAAACCATGGCCGACATGGAAGAAAAGCTGAGCGGCGACTACGTCTTCGACTCCAGCTATCTCTATTCCCAGGTGGAAAAGTTGAGCCATCAGGTCTCCGGCATGGTGACCGCCCTCAACCTCCTCACCCAGGACCGCTACCGGGACCTCCAACCCATCTACGAGCATCTGCGCGACGAGCTGCACCGGGAATTGGCCGCGGTCCCCACCATCCCGGACACCCCGTTGGTCCTGCCGCTGTCAGCCTTGAGCTGGGAGTCGGCCCCGGCGGTGGGGGGCAAGATGGCCAATCTGGGGGAGATCGGCAACCGCATCGGCCTGCCGGTGCCCCAGGGCTTTGCCATCGCGGCCTCCGCCTACAAGCGCTTTCTGGAAGCCTCCAGCCTGGCCGCCGACCTGGAAGCCAAGCTTTCCCAGGCCCGCATCGAGGATCTGGACAGCCTCAAGACCACCAGTCGGGAGCTGCAAGCCATGGTGCGCCAGGCCCCCCTGCCCCCGGACCTGGAAGAGGCCATCGTGGCCGCGGGCCGGACCCTGCCCACCCCCTGGCTGGCGGTGCGGTCCAGCGCCGTGGGCGAAGATACGGAATTCTCTTTTGCCGGCCAGTTCGCCACCCTCCTCAATGTGGAAGCGGCCAGCCTGCCCGAACACTACAAGGAGATCGTGGCCAGCAAGTTCACCTCCCGGGCTATTTTCTACTGGAAATACCAGCAGTTTTCCGTCAATGAGCTCCCCATGGCCGTGGGCGTCCTCGCCATGGTGCCCGCCCGGGCCAGCGGCGTCATGTTCTCCCTGGACCCCCACCGCCCCCAGGACGACACCGTGATGATCTCGGCGGTTTGGGGCCTGGGCAAGTACGCGGTGGACGGCACCGTGTCCCCGGACCTCTTTATGGTGAGCCGGCAGGAACCCCGGACCATCACCAAACGCCGGGTAGCGAAAAAACCGGTGGCCCTCACCTGTGCTCCGGAGGGCGGCGTCCGGGAAGTCGCTCTGGACCCGGAGCAGGCCAAGGCCCCCAGCCTCACGGACGACCAGGTCAAGACCCTGGCGGACATCGCCCTCACCCTGGAGGAGCACTTCGGCCATCCCCAGGATATTGAGTGGACCGTGGGAGAGGCGGGCAACCTCATCATCCTCCAATCCCGGCCCCTGCGCATCCATGCGCCGGCCTTTGCCGAAGAGGCCCGGGAGCCCCACCCGGAGCCCGAGGCCCCGCCGCTGTTGCATTACGGCATCCGCGCCGTGGGCGGCGCAGCCGCGGGCCGGGTCCACCACTTCCTCCACGATGAAGACGTGGCCGGCATTCCCCCGGGCGCCGTGGTGGTGGCCCGCCAGCCTTCGGCCCGCCTGGTGCTGGTCATGGACCGTATTGCCGCCATCATCACCGAAGTGGGCAGTCCCACGGACCACATGACCATCCTGGCCCGGGAGTTCCGGATTCCCACCCTGGTCGAGGTCGGGGGCGCCACCAAGGTCCTGCACTCCGGCCAACTGGTGACCGTGGACGCCGACGCCGCCCTGGTCTATCCCGGCCTGGTGCCCGAACTCCTGCAGCGCCATGCCGAGCCGGATGAAGAATGGCGCACTGACCCGGTTTACCTGAAATTGCGCCGCCTCTTGAAGTTCATCAGCCGCCTCAATCTCCTCGACCCCGAGAGCCCGGAGTTTAAGGCCGCTAACTGCCTCACCCTGCACGACATCACCCGCTTCTGCCATGAAAAGGCCATGGACGCCATGTTCATCCCGGACCTGGACCGCGCCCTGGAATCCAATCGCATCAGCCGTCTCAAGACCGACCTGCCCCTGAACCTGTTCATCCTCGACCTGGGCGGCGGCCTCAAAGACACCGGCCGGGAACAGGTCACCGAGGACGACATCGTCAGCCGCCCCTTTAAGGCCCTCCTCCGGGGCTTTCACCACCCCGGCGTCACCTGGGCCGGCCAGGTGGCCCCTGACCTCAAGGGCTTCATTTCGGTCTTTGCCAACACCATGTACGACACGGCCAAGGCCGAGCGCGGCCTGGGCGGCAAGAGCTTCGCCATCGTCACCGAGTCCTACCTCAATTTCAACTCCCGCATCGGCTACCACTTCGGCATCGTCGACGCCTTCATCTCCGAGGAGAAAAACGACAACTACATCAGTTTCCAGTTCAAGGGCGGCGCGGCCCAGATCGACCGCCGGGAACGCCGGGCCCGCCTGGTCAAACAGATCCTGGACGACCTGGGCTTCAAGGCCCAGACCAAGGGCGACCTGGTCCAGGGCCGCCTGGTCAAGCTCTCCCTCCTG
>JBAZKX010000183.1:0-5410 GCA_041650575.1 Desulfobaccales bacterium | reverse complement strand
CTTGGGCTCGGGTCATAAGGTCCGAGGGGCTGTGGGAGTCGGTGTTGACCAGGAGGGAGGCCCCCACTTCCATGGCCAGACGGGCCACGTGGCCGTTGGCCAGGCAGTGGCCTTTACGGGCGGAGAGCTCGAGGAAGATGCCTCGCTCCCGGGCCAGGGCGACCTCTTCCAGGGTGATGAGGCCGGGGTGGGACAGGATGTCGATGTCGGCTTCGATGGCGGCGCGATTAGTACCCGGGGCCACCGGCTCCACCAGGGTCTCGCCGTGGACCACGATGAGGGGCACCCCCAGGGCCCGGGCCTGGGCCGAGAGGGGCGCAATCATAGCCGGCGGCAGGTGGGTGAACTCCAGGCCGGGGATGAGCACCGGGTAGTCGCCCCGGTTGAGGCTCAAAGCCGCGCTTTTCAGCCGGGTGAACACCACCTCGAAGTTGGAGGCGTCCACGTGGTCGGTAATGGCGAGATAGCGGTAGCCCTTCACCTGGGCCCGCCGCCACAGCTCCGCGGGGATCAGCTCGCCGTCACTATACAGGGAGTGGGTATGGAGATCGATCATAAGAAGCCGTTTTCAGTTTTCGGTTTTCAGTTTTCGGTGAAAAAAAGCTAATGAACCAAAGAATAGGGTAATTTATACCATTTCTCGGAGGCAGTATCCAGAGATAATAATGTTTTAACTAGCTCTTAGGGGCGCGAGCAGGCGGGATAAAGTTGGGCTAATGATCTGTCTTTAAGGTCTATTACCGAAAAAGGCGCACGAACCGAAAACTGACAACTGACAACTGACAACTGACTTTACATCTTATACTTGCCGAAATCTTCCGGGTCCAGGCCTTCCAGCACTTCGGTCCACTTTTTGGCGTCTTCGGTGGTAATGGCCTCCTTGGCGGTGAGGTCCACCCGCCGGGCCTTTTGAATCACCACGTCGGCCACGAAGATGGGGGCCTTGGTGCGCAGGGCGATGGCGATGGCGTCGCTGGGCCGGGCGTCGATGCTAATTTCCTGGCCCTCCCGGATGAGATAAATGAGGGCAAAATAGGTATTATCCCGGAGGTCGCAGACCTCCACCTTGGTCACCGTGGTCTCCATGAGTTCCATGATGTTCTTCAGCAGGTCATGGGTCATGGGGCGGGAGAACTTGATGTTCTCCAACTCGCTGGCGATGGCGGTGGCCTCCAGCAACCCGATCCAGATGGGGACGGCTTTGTCCGAGTCCACGTCCTTCAGGATCATGATGGGGCTGTTGGTAAAGGGGTCGATGGTCAATCCGGAAACCGTCATTTCTCTTAGCATAATACCTCCCTCGGGGAAGCTCTCAGGCGCTCCGCCCAACGCTCACGAGGTGGTCGAGGCCTGCACCCGCCGGCCTTTCAGGGAATGGGGGTGCGCCTCGGTGATGACGACCCGGGTGAGAGAGCCCACCAGTTCCCGGGGTCCGATAAAATTGACGACCTGGTTGGTTCTGAGCCGCCCGCACAGCTCCTCCTTGGAACGCTTGCTGGGGCCTTCCACCAGCACCTCCTGTTCCTGGCCCACCAGGCGGGCGTGGGACTTGAGGGTGAGCTCATCTTGCAAGGCCTGGAGGCGGGCCAGACGTTCGGCTTTGACGTCGTCGGCCACCTGATCGGGATAGGTCGCAGCCCGGGTTTGAGGCCGGGGAGAATATTTGAAGGAAAAGGACTGGTCGAACTCCGCGGCTCGCATCAGGTCCAGGGTCTGCACAAAATCCGCCTCGGACTCCCCCGGAAAACCCACAATCAGATCGGTGGACAGGGCGACGCCGGGGCAGGCCCGGCGCAGGGCCGCGACTTTTTCCAGGTAGTGGGCCTGGGTGTAACCCCGGTTCATCTTTTGTAAAATCCGGTCGGCGCCGGATTGCACCGGCAGGTGGAGATGCCCGCACAGGGCGTCCAGCTCGCCGAAGGCGTCGATCAACTCAGGTGACAGGTCCCGGGGGTGGGAGGTGGCGAACCGCAGCCGGGAGAGGCCGGGCAGCCCGTTGAGGCGCCGCAGGAGTTGGGTAAACGTGATCGGTTCAGCCAGCCCCCGGCCGTAGGAATTGACGTTCTGGCCCAGAAGGGTCACTTCCCGGCCGCCGGCGGCCAGGAATGCAGCCACTTCCGCGCCAATGGCGTCCGGTTCCCGGCTGGCTTCCCGGCCCCGCACATAGGGGACCACGCAGAAGGTGCAAAAGTTGTCGCAGCCCCGCATGATGGTCACCATGGTCTGAAACGAGCCCGGCGGCCAGGCGCGGCGGGGCAGCTCCGGGCATTCCCGGTTGAGGCCGACGTCCACCACCCGTTCGCCCCGGGCGATCCGGTCCACCAGCTCCGGTAAACGGTAGATGCCCTTGGTGCCGAAGACGAGGTTGAGGTGGGGGGCCGCGGCCAGCAGCCGCTCGCCTTCCTGCTGGGCCACACAGCCGCCTACGCCCACCAGGAGTTGCGGGCGCCGCTGCTTCAAGAACTTTAGGCTGCCCAGGAGGCTTTTGACCTTCTCCTCGGCTTTGCGGCGAATGGCGCAGGTATTGATCAGGTAGAGGTCCGCAGCTTCGGCCTGGGCCGTCAGCTCGTAGTCCTCCCCTAAAACCTGGGCCATCAGTTCGGAATCGGCCACGTTCATCTGGCAGCCGAAGGTCCGGATGTACAATTTTCTTTTGGGCCGCGCCATGTATTCTATTTATTAGAAACTCCCCCCCTTGTCAACTACGCGCGTGGCGGGGTCTGGACAGGGCCGGTGCATTGGAGTAGAATGCGCAGGGCTTGAGGTTCGGGCCGCAGGCTTCCCGGCCCGGCCTTGAATCGCATCCCATCTTAGAGGATCTAAGCCGACCCCATGGCTTCTCGATATAACCGCAGTCTAAAGTGCCTGCCGGGACGGCTGCTGAACCCGGACCCCCGGTGCCTCAATCCCGGAGCGTTCTCATGATCCCGGTGCGCGGGGCGCCGGCCAAACACCGGTGGCCCTGGGTCACTGTAGGGCTTATCGCCGTCAACCTGGCGATTTTTCTCTATCAACTCCACATCGGCTCCCGGGCGGCCACCGACCTGTTTTACCAGAAGGGCGCGGTAGCCGCCAAGCTCAGCCGGCTCCAGGTCCTGAGCTTCAAGCAGTCCGTATGGCTTTTGCCCACTATGTTCAGTTCCCTGTTTCTCCACGCCGGCTGGGTCCACCTCATCGGCAACATGTGGTTCCTCTGGGTCTTCGGGGAAGCCCTGGAGGACGACCTGGGCCCGGGGCGCTTTCTGGGCTTTTATTTCTTCTGCGGCTTCTTTGCCTGTATCTTCCATGTCCTGGCGGCCTCCAGCCTGGCCGTGCCCCTCATCGGGGCCAGCGGGGCCATCGCCGGGGTGCTGGGAGGATACCTCATCCGGCTGCCCAAGTCGCCCATCCTGACCGTGGTCTTTTGGCGGCTGCGCCCGGAAACCGTCTATATCCCCGCCTTCGTCTGGCTGGGGCTGTGGCTGGCGCTGCAGTTTTACGGCCTCCGGGGCGGCGGCGGCGTGGCCTGGATGGCCCACCTGGGGGGCTTTTTCATCGGCCTGCTCACGGTCAACCTGTTTACGCCGTTGACGCCGAACGCCGCTCCGGCCAAGGCCCCGCCCAAGAAAAAGACGGCCGCCAAGGGCAAGAAGAAATGAGGCAGCCCCGGAAAGGGAAGATTCAGAATGGAGGAAAAAAACCCCAAAATTACCTTGGATGAACTGGTTATCCTGGCCATGGATTGCCTGGAAGTAGGGGTGACCATTTTCGACCCGCAAGGCATTCTCCTGTATTATAATAGCTACGCCGCCAAGGTGCTTGACCGGAAGCCGGAGTATATCGGCACGGAGATTCGGCGGCATCACCGGAAGCCAATCACGAATGAAAAATTTGACGCAATGCTGCGGGCGTTTTCCGAGGGGCGGACGGAGCCGTTTCATTACGAAGCCAGGCCTTATGGTCAGGCGATTCTCGTGACGCTGTCGCCCCTGCGCCAAGCCGGCAAATTGGTTGGCTGCGTTCACCGCGTGCGACTGAAAAATAGCCCTGAGCCGCAGCCTGACTAGCCTTGAGGCCTCGCCGGCCCGGCAGGCCCGCGAGTCCATGGGAGGGATTATGCAATACACCGAAGGCAGTATGGGGCGGGTCTTTGTCCTGCGTCTGGAGGACGGCGAACGCCTCAACGATACCCTGGAGGCCTTTGCCCGGGAACATCATCTGAAACACGCCCTGGCCTTTTACCTGGGCGGCTCCGCCAGCGGCAGCATGGTGGTGGTGGGCCCCGACGCCGAGCGCACCGATGCCATTGTGCCCCTGATCCATATGCTGCAAGGCTCCCAGGAGGTCCTGGCCGTGGGGACCATGATCCCCGACGAGGCCGGAAACTCCGTGCTGCATATGCACGCCGCCGCGGGCCGGGAAGGCCAGGCCACAGTGGGCTGCACCCGGGCCGGGGTGGACGTCTGGCTGGTGGGCGAAGTGGTGCTGCTGGAAATCCTGGGCGCCGCGGCGCGGCGCCGGAAAGACCCGGACACCGGGTTTCAACTGCTGACCGCGGGGTCCTGAAAATCCGGATACCGATTTGTTATTACCGTCGATAAACGCCGATAAACGCCGATGAACACAGATTAACCTGATTTTTGTATGCTTATTTATCCGCGTTAATCGGCGTCCATCGGCGGTTAAAAAACCGCACACTGCCTGAAAAACAGGGATCAATCATATGCCGGACAACATTGCCCAGATCGGGCGGCAAGCCGCCCTGGCCGCGGGCGCGGTGATGCGCCTGAACTACGAACAACCCCATGAGATCACCATGAAAGGCGCCATCGACCCGGTGACCGAAACCGATTACCAGTGCCAGGATTTGATTATGGCCATGATCCACCGGGCCTTCCCGGACCACGGCTTTCTGGCCGAAGAAAGGGTAGGGGAGGGGGGCCAGCCATCCTCTGCGGCCGCCCCCGGCTACGCCGGCCCGGCCTGGGAGACCGACCCATCTGCCGCCTGCCGCTGGATCATCGACCCCCTGGACGGCACCGTCAACTTCGCCCACGGCTATCCGGCCTTCTGCGTGTCCATCGCCTTGGAGGCGGATGGCGTCCTCGAATACGGCGTGATCTACGACCCCCTGCGGAATGAACTCTTCGAAGGGAGTAGGGGCGAGGGGGCCTTCCTTAACGGCCGGCCCATCCGGGTCTCCCGGACAGAGCAGATGGACCGGGCCCTCATTGCCACGGGCTTTCCCTATGATATCCGGGAGCGGATTCCCGCCACCATGGCCCGCCTGGGCCGCATCGTGGCCGTCTCCCAGGGACTGCGCCGGGGCGGGTCCGCGGCCCTGGATCTGTGCTACGTCGCCTGCGGCCGCTTCGACGGCTACTTTGAGGAAAACCTCAAACCCTGGGACACCGCCGCGGGCCTGGTCATC
>JBAZKX010000182.1:0-5416 GCA_041650575.1 Desulfobaccales bacterium | reverse complement strand
TGAAACAGGGACTGTAAGGCAGGCCCGATTTCCCGCTGATAGTGGGCTTTCCAGGAGGCAAAGGCCCGGGCCGCGTCGATCTCCAAAGCGGTGAGCCCGGGGGCTATCCTAACCGGGACAGGACCAACGGGGGTCTTCAGGCAAGCGGACAACGAGTGGGCCGGATCGCTGGAGAACAAAAAAATTTCCTTGTCAGGGAAGTCATGGGCCAGCCGGACTGCAGTGGCGCAGGCCAGGGTAGTTTTACCGACCCCGCCCTTCCCGGCAAAAATCAGCAGGCTGGTGGCAGGGGTGGGGCACGGTGGCGGGGCTTCGACGTGGGGCCGCAACTCCGGCCGTTTAGCGAGGGGAACCGGGGTGGGCTCGTGGAGCGACCGGATCCCATCCCAGAACCGGGTAAGGACCTGGCCGCGCATTTCTTCCGGATAAAAGGGCACTCCCCAGAGACGGTACTTGACCAGACGGAGATTACGACAAAACTCCGCCAGGGTTTCCAGTTGGCGCCGGCGGCCTTCCTGGCAGACGGGACAACCTTGCACGGGGTAGAGACGGTTGACCACGATGTCTCGGACCGGCACCCGTATCCGCTCCAGTTGCGCTAGGAGGGTTAGGGTTTCGGCGATGACCATCTTCTCGGCCAGGGTGACTGGCACAAATCTGCAGCGCTGGGAGTCACGGAGCAATTTTTCCATGCGGCGGCTGGCGGCTGCCAGGTCCAGGATAAAGTTATCCAACTCGTCTCGCTGATAAGAACCCTGGAAGCGCTTTTTGAGGAAGCGATGCTTGGCCAGCAGGGTATCCAGGGCTCTCAGCCAGCCCTGGAGCAACTCGGGAACGGTAAGCAGCCTCAATGTGTGCCCGGTGGGGGCGGTGTCCACGATGATGCAGTCGTAGCTGCGCTGTTCCACCCAGCCGGCAATTTCCAGGAGTCCCATGAGTTCATCCAGGCCGGGGAGAGAGAGGTCCAGGAAGTGGTTGATATCCTCGTTGTCCAGGAAAGTCCCCCGGGCTGCGATTTCCCGGAGTTTGTCCCGATGCCGGTGTCGAAAAGCCTCCAGCAGTGCCTGGGTGTCAAGTTCCTGGCTGGTCAGATTGGCTGGGAGAGAAAGGCCCGCCAGACTGTCATTGAGGGAGTGAGCCGGGTCGGTGGAGACTATCAGGAAGGTCTGCCGAGGGAAGGCGTGAGCCAGCCGCAAGGCGGTGGCCACCGCGCAGGTGGTCTTGCCTACGCCGCCTTTGCCGCCGAAAAGCAGCAGTTTCAGACTCGGATCCCCAAAAAAACTGACCACGCCCGGTTCCCTCGTGTGAGTGGTGGATAGTGATCTCAGGCTCAGCAAAGGCGGCGCAGCCCCTCTCAGGGGTTGGAAGCGGCGACTTCATCGAGCTTGGCCCGTTTTTTACGGCCCCCCGCTTTAGCCTTCCGTTTAGTCCGGATGGCCTTTTTCCTGGGAGCTTCCGGCTGGTCGGCGGCCAGGTGGTTGCCCGACTCCTGGAGCTGTTCCAGGCGATCCAGGAGTTCCTTTTCCTGGGCATCAAATTCGGTCTCGGTGATCTGGCCGGTTTCCAGCATCATATAGAGTTCGGTAAGTCTGGCCGTAATCCGATCGGCTTCGCCTTCCTGTTCCTGTTGGGCAGCGTTATGAATTTCCTTAAAAATCCAGAAAATGCCCTTGATGGGGAAGGTCAGGATGTCATCTATCAGAAGCATAGCGTTCCCTCGGCGGCGCCCTTCTCAGAGCTTAAGGTCCAGGGTGACGAAGTTGTGAGGCGCCCAGGGACCGTTGTAATCGAAGCTATAATTGTTGTCGAAGAGGTTGGCCGCAGCAAAAACGGTCTCTTCAAAGCCATCCAGGATCTCCCGGGGCACCAGGCAGGCCAGGTTCATGACTTCATGTTCCTGGCGGCATTTATTGCGTTTGATCTCCCGGCAAGAGCGGGACAGCACGCGCTCTACCCGGTCGGTGAAATTTTCCCGGTCTTCCTGCAGCAGGCGGTCAAAGAGGCGTCCGAGTTCGATTTTGTCTTCCTGGGAAGGGTTGCGCTGGGGGCCGAGGAAGCGGTCCCGGGCCGATTGCAACTCCGGATGGGTATTGACGAAATATTCAAAGATATTGGGAACATCCCAGGAGACCCGCAGCCCCATCTCGATCTTCCCGGCCACTCGTTGGAGCTGACGCACCAAGGCCTCCTGGTTCTGGGACAGGATCTTTTTAATAGTTTTGGGCCCGTCGGCAATAATGCCGAAGGACATGGGGAGAAGGCCGGGCATCTCCTGGACCAGCCGTTTCAGCACCCCTTGCTGCGCGGCCAGATGGCGGCGCTCGGGACGGATCTTATCATCGGGGATATCGCTGACGATGGCGGCCACCCGGCCGTTGGAGATGGTATATACTTCGCTGCCGTTGAGGCCGGTAAAATCGAAGGTCCGCTCCAGGGGACCCGGGACTACCGCATAGAGATATCTGCCTGGTTTGCTCGTGCGCTCAGCCATACTCCACCCACCTGTAAAATCTCTCGTTTCCTGGGCCTGGCCACCCTAAAAAATGTGGCCAGACGGTTTTCGCCCACTCTCTCTTTCCTCACCCTGAGTATGGCGCAGAGCCCCAGCTTCGGCACGGCCCCGGGTGACCGCAAAGAGCCCCAAAATCAATAACCGATTTGATTCAGTTAGCAGCCACGCCCCCTACCCGGCTGGATCTGGCGCCGGCCCGAGACGGGGCGGGACCTAACTTGATTTTCTTGAGCTTGCCTTCATCCGCAAGGATCTCCAGCATGGCGCCGCAGGTAACGCACCTGACCTGGCCCTCGAAGTCATCGTAAGCATCATCCAATTCAATTTTGTGTCCACAGGAAAGACAGTTGATTCGCATGGAATATTCTCCTTGTTAGAACGACAACTCCGGCATTGATAGTCCCCCGGGCGGGACGGGTTCAGCGCGGCTGGACCCAGACTGGCCTAAGTGAGGCTTCTACCCGCTTTGGGTTTCCTTCTCCTCTTACCGGGCGGCGTGTTCCCCGGATCAAGGTCCTCCCCATCCCCTCCTCGAGGCGGGGTAGCATCGCCGGCGGGTTTTCATCTCCAAGGTCCAGGCCCGGCTCTCCTCCAGGCCGTCGAAACGGCGGGGCCTGAAGAGATTAGGCCGGGTCTTCAGACCATGGCGCCCTGGAGGCGGCAATCCCGGAGGTGGCGGCGCCATTCTTCTCCCAACCAGAGGCGATGCAATTCGCGGTTGGCCAGGACCACCTCTTCCTGATAGATGCGCCCCAGTTCGGCGCGCCACATGGGCAGGCCGGTATTGGTGCCACCGGAGCGAAAGCTCTTCACCTGACGCATGGTCCGGAGATGCTGTGAGCTCTTAATAATAAGCATCGGCATCCTCTTTTCTTAACTTTAATACCTGACCTTGAAACCGCCGGTACTCCGACGGGGCCCGGCCGGCAGGCGGATCCCCCCGCCGGATTTTTCTCCCATGGCCAGCAACAGGGCTTGCTTTTCCGCCTCGATCTCCTCAAGACGACTGGCAATATCCACAATCCGTTGTCTGGCCGCATCACTTTCCCGGGTTTTCCTGGCTTTCTCCATTTCGATGTGGCTGATCCGGAGATAGGCCTTGTAAGGATGGGAGGCGCCGGCCACCCGGCCGGTAAGGGTGCGGATGTCCCGTAAACCTCTCCTGAAGTCTGACATAGTGTTACTCCTCCTGCTCCCCCAAGCCTCAGACCGGGAGCCGGGTGGTCTTTGGGGAGCCGCACACGGTCTTGATGACTTCTTCAACCTTCTCGCCCATGAGGGGCTCGCCGCCCCGGGTAACCTTGGCCGTATCTGTATTGAGGACGTCCCGGCAGGCCCACAGGAAGACGGGATCATCCTGGCGGGCCCCCGCGCTGCGATGGGCCAGGATCCTGGCGATGGCGATGCAGGCCCGGATGGTGGGGCGGTGGTTGTGCACCCCGACCCCCCGAAGTTCCCGCACCACCTCCACGATGGTTTCGGCATCATTCCGGGAAATCCCGGACTTGGCCATGGCGATCTGGATCTCGGTTTCCCGGTCGAAGTGCCCCAGGCTGACGCTGATGAGGCGGTCCATGAGGGCGTCCTGGGTCTTGTGGACCCCGGCGTATTCCTCGGGATTGGAGGTGAAGATGGCCCGGAAATCCGGATGGACTTCCACATAGCCTTGCCCGTAGTGGGACATCTTGGGGAGATTGAGAATCCTCTCTTCCAGGATGCTGAGCAGGGCATTATTGGCCTCGGGGCGAGACCGGGTGAACTCGTCGTAAATGAGGGTATAGCCCTCTTTACAGGCGGTGGTAAGACGGTTATCCATCCAGGTGACATTCATGTTTTCCTCGGTCTTCAGGACCGAATGAATGTAATTATCGATGAGCCGCTGTTTGCGGTAGCCGGAATGGCGGCCCACCAGGTCGGAACTGCCGAACTCATCGTCTCCGTGAATCAGCATGACCGGGCGTCCCAACTGGGCCGCCACATGGAAGGCCAGGGTGGTCTTGCCTGTTCCCGCCGGCCCGGAAAAATGCACCGGATAGCCGATCTCCAGGTAAGTCAGGGCTCGCTGAGCCAAATCCTGGACATAAGGGGTTTCAACGAATTCGGGGCCGGCCTCGGGTAACACCTGGTCATCCCGGTGTTCTACCTGGACGGCCGCCACGGCTAAGGTTCTGCGATCCTCACCACTCATACGCGTGGACTCCTGTAAGCTGAGGTAGCGATCTTGCTAGTCATGTCATGATAGGCTGGATGTCCTAACCCCTCCTTCAGAACTCAAGGGGTAAAGGCAGGCCGTCCTTGGCCCGGGGTGTCTCCTTGGGGAATCCAGCCCCGCCCCCGACAGGTGAGGCAGGCCAGGGCGGAGACGGCGTCTCCGGTCCCCCGGCAATCCGGGCAGGGAACGGTGGGGCCGGCAAAGGCCGCCACCCGGCCTTTGCCGCCGCAGACGGTGCAGGTGAAGGTTTTGATGGCCCCTCGGCCCCGGCAGTGGGCACAGGGCACCGACGGCGACTGGACCTGGACCACGCCTCGGCCATGGCAGACACAACAGGTGGAGAGCCACGACATGATCCCAAAGGGGTCTTTACCGGTCCCGCCGCAGAAAGCGCAGGGCATTAAGGTCATTTTTGCTGCGACAGGTCCCATACGTCACCCTCTCCCTCTCCGGGCAGAATCATACTGCGGCCCGGGTTCCCGGAGAATCTGTAAGTCATTAGCCCTTCTTTTTTCCCGGCCCCCGGTCATCTTTCGAAGGCTGGGAGGCGGCGGGGTGGTGCTTTTCGGCCGCAGCCGCGGCTGCAGCCCGAGCCTGAGCCTGGGCCTGAGCTTCGGCTTCAGCACGGCGCCGCTCGGCCTCCGCCCGAACCCGGCGCTCGGCCTCGGCCTGGGCCCGGCGTTCGGCCGGGG
>JBAZKX010000181.1:0-5426 GCA_041650575.1 Desulfobaccales bacterium | reverse complement strand
TATCCCGGAAAGGAGGGCTACATCAAAAACCGCTTGACATGAGGGAAATAATGCGAGAGAAAAGTAGCACCTAACCAACTAAAATCAATAGAAAAACCAGGCTTTATTACGTACAGCTTGCCACTATCAAAACCATAGGGTTCCACAATTTTTAATATTTGATTAACTTCCCCCAAAAGTTAATGAATATTAAGCGCTCTTGATTTTACAAACAAATTGGCCTACATCTTTTCCAGGTGGACCAGGCACTCGATGTGGGCCGTGTGGGGGAAGAGGTCGAAGGGTTGCACGGTGAGGATGGCGTAGCGGCCCTGGAGCAGGGCCAGGTCACGGGCCAGGGTGGCGGGGTTGCAGGAGACGTAGATGAGGCGTCGGGGGGCCAGCTCTTTGAGGGCGTTAACCACGTCGGGGTGCAGGCCGGACCGGGGCGGGTCGGTGACCACCACGTCCGGGACCGGCTCGCGGTGGGGGCCCCTTTGGGTCGCCCTGATGACCTCCTTCAGGTCGCCCGCCAGGAAGCGGCAATTGTCCAGGCCGTTGAGGCGGCAATTGACGTAGGCGTCGTCCACCGCGGCCTGCACCAGCTCGAAGCCCACCACCCGGCGCACCCGGGAGGCCAGAGCCAGGGCGATGCTGCCGGCCCCGCAGTAAAGGTCCCAGACGGTCTCCTGGCCGGTGAATTCGCCCAGGCGGCCGATGGCGGCATACAGAGCTTCAGCGGCCTCGGTATTGGTTTGCAAAAACGAGTGCGCCGAGACCCGTAGGCGCAGCCCCCCGAGCTCTTCTTCAATATAACCCGGTCCCCACAAGGTGCGGCTGGACTCGCCGGCCACCACCTGGGCTTTGTGCCGGCTGCGGGAGTGGACCAAGGTGGTGATAAAGGGCAGGCGGGCCTTGAGCTGCGCGGCCAGGGCGTCCACCGCGGCCGCGTCGTCCCGGCCGGCAGTGATGAGGTGCACTAGGGTTTGGCCGGTGCGCTTCCCCTCCCGCACCACCAGGAAGCGCCAGAAGCCCCGATGATCCCGGGGGTTGTAGGCGGGAAGCCGGCTGGCCCCGCACCCGCGGCGCACCTCGGTGACGATGGCCGGGGCCTGGGGGGATTGCAGGAAGCAGGTCTCCAGGTTAAAAACCCCACGGGAGGCATCGGCCACGTGCAGCCCCAGGGCGCAGGCGCGGCCTGGATTTTCCCGGGCGGGGTCCTCGGACGCCAGCCACGGCCGGGGGGCAAAGGTGAACTCCATTTTGTTGCGATAATAGCGCTGCTGCGGCGAGGCCACCGGCGGCAAGATGTCTTCGGGCGCCAGCTCCGCCAGGTGTTTCAGACAATCCTGGACGTGGATCCGTTTCCAGCGCAACTGCTCCTCGTAGGCCAGGTCCTGCCACTGGCAGCCGCCGCAGACGCCGAAATGGGGGCAGAAGGGCGGCGTATAGGCCGGGGATTGCGCCAGGAGCTTGACGACCCGGGCTTCGGCGAACTGAGCTTTTTTCCGGGTGATCCGGACCTTAACCCTCTGGCCGGGCAGGGCGTGGTCCACGAACACCACGAAGCCGTCCACCCGGCCCAGGGCTTTGCCGCCAAAGGCCAGCTTGTCGATGACAAGGTCAAGCTCGGCGCCTTTGAACAGAGATGGGGGAAGGGCCTGGCGGTCAGGGGGCATGTCACGTACTTCTCAAATCCCGCAGCAGCGCCAGGTCATCCACGGTCAAGGCGCAGGAAAACCGGTACCCCGCCAGCACCCGGGCGGGCCGCAGGTCCGGCAGCTCCAGATACGGATGATCGAAGATGGTAAGGGTGGCTTCGCCTTTCCAGATGGGCGAAATCCGCACGTCCCGGGATTTTAGCTGCACCAGTTCATGGACCGCGGGCCGGTCGTGCTTGCCGGCCGCCAGTTCGGGAAAATGGCGGGTGTTGACCGCGCCGGCGAAAGTCGGGCTGGGAAGCTGGGAGGCGGGCTCCCTCAGGGTTACCGTGGCTTCTACCAGGCGGCGGTCTTTGACGGCCAGGGTGGCGCCGAACCTGCCGCCGGGCCCCACCACGGGGGTGGCCGGGGACGGCAGGTCGTAGGCCCGGGTGATCCAGGTGGAGCCGATCATTTTCGGCCAGCCCTGAGCCCAGCCCCGTAAGAGGGAGACGTCCTGGTCCACCCAGATGAAGGGGCAATAGGCCACCGCCTCCCCGTCATGGTTGGCGGAAAGCAGGATGATGGTCTCCCGGTATTGGCTGCGCACCGGGTCGAGGTATTCTTCCCCGGTGTCACTGGCGTATTGCCATTCCACAAAGTAAGCGGCGCACCGGGGTGAATGAAACGCCAGGCCGGGCGGCAAAAATGCCTGCACCGCGCCGGGATCGGCCTCATATTCCACCGCCAGACAAGTGCCGACATAGTGCCAGGGCGGCGTAGGAGCCAGGCTGGACGTGCCTTTCGGGGTGCGGGGCAGGGTATAGCCTTTGAGCATGCAGTTCTCCTTCATGCGACAGATGATCCTCTCGCGCGCAGAGATAACTTAACATAAAAAACGACAAGTCTGATGAGTTCAGCGACCGGATTCTTCACGCCAGATCCGCATATCCTCCTCGGATTGGGTTTCCGGATTTTGAAAAGTCATGCCTGACAGGCTTGGGGTGGGCGCCTGGTAGGCCGGTCCGGTAGCGTAGTACCCCGAGGCGCAGCCCCCCATGAGCGTCAGGCCGGTCAAGATCAGCCAAAGCCAGGTTTTCATGATGGTCCTCTCCAAAGGAAATGATCAGTCCGCCCCGGCCGCGGGATGCAGAGGAAAATGGAAACCTGAGCGAACTCGGAAGCCTGAGGTGGACTTTTTTTAAAGATAAGACGTTTTTTCAGAAGTTCATGGGGAGAACGAGCAAAAGGACTGCCAGAAAAAAGGGATATCGGTGATTAACCTAAACCCGTGATTGGACCAGACGGCGGCGCGGGAATGGCTGAAGTTCTCAGGACACGGGAACGGTAAAGGAAATCCGGGTGCCCTCGCCTTGGCGGGAGGTTATCTCCAGAGAGCCACCCAACATGCGCATGCGTTCTTCCATGGCCGCGAGCCCCAGACCCCGGCGCGAGGCGTTCTGGCCCAGGACCTGGGACAAGTCAAAGCCGACGCCGTTGTCCTGAATACTGAAAAAGAGCTGGTCCTCCTGCTTTTTAATGCTTAAATCCACCTGGGAGGCCTGGGCATGCTTGCCGATGTTAGTGAGAGATTCCTGAAAAATCCGGTAAATAATAATCTGGGCCTCAGGGGAGATTAAATCCTTAACCTTATCCAGATCCAGAAACACCTTGATGCCATGTTGCTTGCTGAATTCCTCGCAGAGGTATTTCAGGGCCACCAGGAGCCCCAAATCTTCAAGCACCGCGGGTCGCAAGGCCCGGGAGAGACGGCGGACATTTTCCACGATCTCATCCACGTAATTGCCGGCCGCGGTTACGTCTTCTTTCGGCTGCCAAAGATTCGGCGGCAAGGTTTTCCCGATGGCGCGCAACTGCATCTTCAGGGCCATCAAGGATTGCCCCAAGTCGTCGTGTAAATCCCGGGATATGCGCTTGCGTTCCGTCTCTTGGGCGGACAGCAGCCGGGAGGTAAGGTAACGCAGATTGTGCTCGGATTCCCGCAGTTTTTCCTCCACGTGCTTGCGGTCCGTGATATTTTGCATAATTCCCAACAACTTGACTGGAATCCCCTCGGTGTCACACTGCACCCTGGTTTCGGCCCGGAGAAAACGGACCGTCCGATCATCTAAAACGATGCGAAAATCAATCCCGTGCGGTCGCCGGCTGGCCAGAGTGGCGGCAAAGGTATCCCTCACCATCTCGCAGTCTTCGGGATGGACATAGCGCAAAAATTCCTCATAATTCAGACCCCGGGGCCCTTGCGGCAGATGGAAGATGCGGAAGAGTTCGTCGGACCAGAAAGCCTCGTCTTCCCGGAGGTCCCATTCCCAGTTTCCCAGGTGAGCGATATTTTGGGCTTCGGCCAGCCGGGCCTCACTCTGCCGCAAGGCCGCCACCGCCACCATGCGTTGGGTTATATCAATGGAGAAACCTATTATCCCGATGACGTTGCCTTTGGCATCCTGATAAGGGACTTTATCGGTTTGCATCCATCTTGTTCCCCGGGGTGTCTCCAAAGGCTCATATATATTCCTTTTGGGAACTCGGGTGGCAATCACTGCCCGGTCGTCTTCCCAATAGTCTTTTCCTTGGGAAGGAAATAATTCCAACGACGTTTTGCCTTCGATAGCTTCTTTGGACAGCCCCGTCATCTCGGTCATGGCCCGATTGATGCGGACAAAGCGGTCATCTAGATCTTTATAAAAGATCAAGGCCGGGACCGAATCCAGGATGACCTGCAGTTCTTGCTGTTGTCTCAGCAAGGCCTCCTCGGCGTACTTGCACGCGGTAATGTCGATGCCCAGGCTCAAGACCAGAGGGGAACCGTCGATATCCGAGAAAGGCAAGTGATGCATCTGGTAGGTGTGAGTGCCGTCGGGCAAGGTCCACTCCCGCTCAACCGGTCTATGGGTCTCAATCACCCCTGCCTGGTAGCAGTTGTCGCAGGGCTGAAGTCTGCCGTAGATTACCTCATGGCAACGCCTGCCGGCGGGATGATCACCGAAGATCTGTTGGAATTTGCGGTTGGCAAAGCGGATGGTGTAGTCCGGGTCTTTGAGGTGGATAAAGACCGGCAGTTCATCGAGCAGGGCAAAGAGCCGCCGCCGTTCGACCTCCACTGCGGCCTCCGCCCGCCGCCGTTCTTCTATTTCCTGTCTCAGCTCTTCGTTGGTCCGGGCCAGCTCCGCGGTGCGCATGGCCACCTTGATTTCCAGGTTGTCATGAGCCAGTTGCAGAGATCGTTCAGCCTTGGTGCGCTTCTCGATTTCCGCCTGTAAGTGTTCGTTGGCCAGCCGCAGTTCCGTAGTGCGCTCTTCGACCCGGTGTTCCAACTCCTCGTGGGCCCTTAGCAGGGCCTCCTGGGCCCGTTTGCGTTCCGTAGCATAGCGGATGGTCCGCAGCAGCAGGCGGCCGTCGGCTTCGCCCTTGACCAGGTAGTCCTGGGCTCCCTGACGCACCGCGGCCAGAGCCAGGGTTTCGTCATCGAGGCCGGTCAGCACCACGAAAGGCACGTGGGGGGCTTGAGCCTGGGCCTTGACAAAGGTCTCGAACCCCTGGCTATCCGGCAAACCCAGGTCCAAAAGGACCAGGTCGATACCGCCCTGGGCCAGGCGCGCCAAGCCCTTGGCGAGACTCGGCGCCCAATCGATGTCGAAGCTCTCGTTACCCGCCTCGGCCAGCACTTCCCGGATCAAGCGGGCGTCCCCGGGATTATCTTCTATCAGGAGAATTTTTAGAGCCTGATCAAACATCGCCTTACCTCGGCGGCAGCATGACCACCGTTAACCAGAAGTTTTCAATGGA
>JBAZKX010000180.1:0-5437 GCA_041650575.1 Desulfobaccales bacterium | reverse complement strand
TCGGCGTGGAAGATAGGGGTGGATTTTCAAGCCGGAATGCGTTGCAGCAAACTGCACTTGATGCGGTCGAACTCCTCGGGGCTGATGACCCCGGAGTCACGCAGCTTGATGAACTCCTCCAGCTCCTCCCGGAGGCGTTCCGGCGGCAGCCAGGCATGGGAGGCCTCCCCCTCGGCCTCAAGGGCCAGAGGGCCTTCCAGGGCCAGAGGTTGGGGCCGCCCCCCGGGGAGCGTGGCCTGGGACAGGCGGTCTGCACCGCTGTAGCGCAGGCTGAAGACGCCGTTCATCAGGGAGATCTCCACGTCTTTACCGCTCTGGGCCGCCTGCCGCATCAGGTCCTGGAAGTCGCCCGTCTGGGCCGCCATCTTGGCCTTGAGGGCTCCCCAGCGGCGGTAGACGCGCCAGACGGCATAGGCGCACAAAGCCGCAAAGCCCGCGAAGATATAGGCGTTGAAGCCCAGGATGCCGGTGAGCCACACCAGGCCGATAATCAGGATGAAGGGAATGGCGATGAGAAAGATCAGCAGGCTGTAAAAATTGGCCAGGTTCCCCAGGGATGAGACCGCGGGGTCCGGTGGATCTTTCTTAAAGCGGGAGAAGAATTTGCCCATATTATGGTTCCCAGGCTGCTTGGTCGCGTTGCAAACGTTATAATTTTACCAATTTTTCCCGAAGTTGCAAGCCCCAAGCGGGCTCCGCCCACCTGGTCCGGGAGTCCGGGCCGTTTATCGCCGCGGCTTGCGGGGGCAAAAAAGGCAGGAGGAAGCCCCCCTGCCTTATAAGCTCAACTTAGGCGGAGATTAGGATTTCTTCATCCTCCGTCGTACAGCCGCCAGCCCTAACCCCGCCAGGCCCGAGCCGAACAAGAGGACCGCGGGAGGCAGGGGAACCGCAGCGTTCCCGCCTATCAACGTAACGCTATAGCCATAGAATAGGTCCCCAAACGATACTTTCCCGAAAGAATCTTCGACCCTGAGCATCAGCGATATGGCAAGATCATCAAAGTCTTGGGTTCGCCAAATGGGTTCATAAAGGTCAGTGAGGTTCCACGTAATATGCTGCCCGTCATAGCTAACTTCTTGGGTGTCCAACAGGGTGGCCGTAGCGCCATTCATTAAAGGTGAGTTCGCATAGGTCAAGGTGTCTTTATCCCAGCTGTCATTGCTGATGTGATAGACAGACACCTTGATAGGATCCCCGGTAGGGGACTCAAAAACATTACAGGTATAATACAATAAAGCTTCGGTCAAATTGTCCCGGCCATTGGGTCCCCAGGGGGCTGGGGTTCCATCAAATTGGTAATACGTGACGACTTTAAGGTACGCCTGGTCCTCATAGATGACGGTTGAGCCACCTTGGCTATCCACTTCTAACCGGCCGGGAGAAACCCCGCCATAGTGGACACCGGGGTCGGCCATTTTAGCCGTGGCCCAGCCGCCATGGGCCGCCGTTAAAATCATCCAGGCCTGCGCCTGGTTGACCTGCGCCACCGCGGCGCCCACCACAAGCAAAACCAGCAGCATTTTACTCCAGGAAGTGATCCATCTGGGCATGTTTAGTCTCCTTCTCAACGGTTTCATTCAGGGTGAAGGTGAAGGTGAGCAACCAGGATCTTCCGTGATAGGCGAGACAAAATTCGCGGGGTTAGCTCAATGGTAAAAAATTACGCTGCATATTAGCATTAATTTAATAAAAATCAATTTAAAATAACTAAAAATTAATTTAAGTATAAAAGTGGCAATTGCCCCTCAGGGGACACGGAATACGATTATCAAGAGAAGGGTTGAATAGGGCAGGGGCGGGTGTTCCCGCCCCTGAAGGCGCCGGATTCGGCCTTGCTGAACCGGGCGATGAAGTTGAGTGATGCGGAGATTCCTGGAAGGGAGATCACCCTGCCTGGAAAAAGGCCCGGTAGGCCTTGAAGGTCATGTACAGGTCGGCCTTGGAGGCCACCTCAAAGGGCGAATGCATGGACAAAAGCGGGGTGCCGCAGTCGATGATCTCGAGGCCGTGCACCGCCAGGAATTTGGCGATGGTGCCGCCGCCGCCTTCATCCACCTTGCCCAACTCCCCGGCCTGCCAGATAACGCCATGTTCCTGGAAGATGCGGCGAATCCAGGCGACATACTCGGCATTGGCGTCGCTGGTGGAGTACTTGCCGCCGCTGCCGCCGTACTTGTGGAAGCCCACGCCGTAGCCCAGCTTGGCCGCGTTGCGCTTCTCATGGACCTCGGGGTAGTCCGGGTCGATGCCTCCGGTGACGTCCGCGGAGATGGCCTTAGAAGCCATGAGGGCCCGGCGCCGGGCCTGGGGGCTCTCGCCCTGGCCTTCCAGGAGGGTCTCGACGACTTCGTCCAGGAGGCAGTTTTTGGCCGAAGTGTTGCCGTCGCTGCCGATCTCTTCTTTGTCGTAGAACAGGGCCAGGCAGGTGTATTCGGGGTCCTGGATGTCCAGGATGGCGGCGAGCGCGGCATAGGCGCAGGCCCGGTCATCCTGGCCGTAGCCGCCCACCAGGCTGCGATCCCAGCCCAGGTCCCGGGCGGGTCCGGCCGGCACCGCTTCCAATTCGGCGCTGACCAGGTCTTCTTCGCCGATGCCGTATCGGTCGGACAATATCTTCAGGAGATGGAGCTTGAAGCGCTCTTTGGTCTCGGTGTCGCCCAGGGGCAGCGAGCCGGCCAGGAGATTGAGCTTTTCCCCTTCAAAGGCGTCGGTCACCTTTTTGTCCATCTGGGCCTTGCGGGCCAGGTGGGGCAGGAGGTCCAGCACGGTGAAGACCGGGTCGGCCGGGTCTTCGCCGATGGTGAGGGCCGCGTGGGAGCCGTCGGCCCTCATGACCACCCCGTGCAGGGCCAGGGGCCGGGCCAGCCATTGATACTTCTTGATGCCGCCGTAGTAATGGGTCTTCAAAAAGGCCAGGTCCGTGTCCTCATAGAGGGGGTACTGCTTGAGGTCCAGCCGGGGGGAGTCGATGTGCGAAGCCACCAGGCGCAGGCCCTCGGCCAGGGGCCGCCGGCCCTGCACCACCAGGACAATGGCCTTGTTTTTATAAGAATAACAGGCCCGGGGGCCGGCTTCCTTCTGGGCCAGGTCCACGAAGCCCAGGGCCTTGGCCTGGCGCTCGATCTCGGCCACCGCCTCCCGTTCCGTCTTGGCCCGGTCCAGAAAGGTCTTATAGTGGTCGCCGTAAGCAAAGATGGCGGCGCGTTCGGCCGCATCCACCCGGTCCCACACCAGTTTGGCGCTGACGGTCAGCCGGTCTTGCAATTGCTTCAGTTCGTCCTTATCCTGGACCTCCATAATCGGGTCATCCTCCCAAAGTGGTATCTGAGAAAGCCTGTAGGGTGCGTCAAACGCACCCTGCATTTTTTGGCAAGCAAAGCTCGGGAACCAGGGCGACTCGAAGGGAAAAGCGGGTCCCCAAGGATGCCGCAGTAAGCAGAACCATTATAAAATACCATGATTCTGGCCGGCAAACAACGGGAACGGACGATTAGCCTAAGGAGATAGTTGACTTAAGAGGCGAAACTTAATAAATTTATTAGATGAATCGCCAGCCTTGCGAGAGTGGCGGAATGGCAGACGCACTGGATTTAGGATCCAGCGGGATGACCGTGGGGGTTCGAATCCCCCCTCTCGCATTCCTCGCGGGGAGGCAAGCCGGGGGTATTCCCTCCTGAAGATATTCAAATTATCGGACGATTGTGAGCTAAGCATATGACAGAAAGCGCGTTACAAGTGGAAATGGAAAATCTCAGCGAAGTGAAACGGAAGGTCAGAATCGTGGTGCCCTCCGCCGAGGTGACCGAGGAAGTGGACCGGGCTTACCGCCAATTGGGCAAAAGGGCCAAAGTCAAAGGGTTCCGCCCGGGCAAGGTGCCGCGCTCCATCCTTGAGATGTATTACCACAAAGAGATCGAACAGGAAGTGTCCGATGCCCTGGTGCGGCGTTCCCTGGGCGAGGTCCTGAAGGACAAGGCCCTGGAACCCGTCAACCTAAGTTGGCCCGAGCCTCTGCCCACGGTGGCGGCCGGCCAGGATTTCCGTTACAGCGTTGAGCTGGAAGTCCCTCCGGAGTTTACCGCGCATGACTATCTGGGCCTGAAGCTGCACGCCCCGGAAGTCGAAGTGACCGACGAGGACATCGACCAGCGCCTTGAAGAGATCCGGCAGCACAACGCCCTGCTGAAGCCTCCGGCCGAAGACCGCGGCATTATCCCCGGGGATTTCGTGGTCCTCGATTACCAGGCCTACTTTGCCGGGCAGCCGGTGGAGGGGGGCAAATCCGAAAGCACCTACGTGGAAGTAGGCAGCGGCAAATTCAGCGCCGAGTTCGAGAGCAACCTCGTCGGCCTCAAGGCCGGGGCCGAAGCCCGGTTCGCGGTGTCTTTGCCCGACGATTTCGCCAATCCGCTCCTGGCCGGGAAGGTGGTTGACTTCCAGGTGAAGATCCATGAAGTGAAAGAAAAAGTGGTATCCGAACTGGACGATTCTTTCGCACAGAACCTGGGCGGCAATTTTCAGACCATAGCTGACTTGCGCATGGCTGTGCGAGAGGATATTATTAATGGTAAGGAGAGGGAGCGTAAGGCCTACCTGGAGAACCAGGTGGCCGATCAACTGCTGGCCAGCCATCAGTTCGAGACGCCGCCCTCCCTGGTCAGCCAGGAACAGGAGTCGATGCTGCGGGACCAGATGGAGCGTTACGGCCAGATGGGCATGGATATGGCCAATATGGACGTGACCAAGATGATGGAGGTCCTCAAGCCCATGGCCGAGCGCCGGGTGCGGGTCAAGCTGATGCTGGCCCGCATCTCCGAGCAGGAAGGCCTGACCGTGGACGACGCCGAACTGGAGTCCACCCTGGCCCGAATTGCGGTGCACAGCGGCCGGGATGTGAATGAAGTGAAAGACTTTTATCGCGAACGCGATCTCATGGAGACCTTGCGGCGGCAGCTCCTGGACGACAAGGCCATGAAGCTGTTGATGGAGAAAGCCGAGATCAGTACGGCCCCCGAGCCCGCCGCGGCTGAGGCCCCGGAGATTGAAAAGGAGTAGGATGCAGTTAATTCCCATTGTCGTTGAACAGAGCAGCCGGGGAGAACGGGCTTACGATATCTATTCCCGGCTATTGAGAGACCGGATCATCTTCCTGGGGACAGCGGTAACGGATGACGTCGCCAACCTGGTAATCGCCCAGTTGCTGTTTTTGGAGGCCGAGGACCCGGACAAGGAAATCAACTTTTATATCAACTCCCCCGGCGGCCTGGTGACCTCGGGGATGGCCATATATGACACCATGCAGTACATTAAGAGCCCGGTAGCCACCCTGTGCATGGGCCAGGCGGCGTCCATGGCGGCGCTGCTCTTGTGCGCCGGGGCCTCGGGTAAGCGCTTTGCCTTGCCCCATGCCCGAATCCTGATTCACCAGCCCATG
>JBAZKX010000179.1:0-5441 GCA_041650575.1 Desulfobaccales bacterium | reverse complement strand
TGGTGGGGGGGATGGTCTCCCGCCGCACACCGTCCACCTCGTAGCCCACGCAGATCTTCAGCGGGTTGATGCTGGTCAGCACGTCCAGTTTGGTAACGGCCAGGCCGGTGAGGCCGTTGAGGCGGGCCGAGTCCTTCAGCACCACCGCGTCCAGCCAGCCGCAGCGCCGCCGGCGCCCGGTGGTGGAGCCGAATTCCACCCCGCACTCCACCAGATGGTCGCCGATCTCATCCAGGCATTCGGTGGGGAAAGGTCCGCCCCCCACCCGGGTGGTATAGGCCTTGACAATGCCCAGGACCTGGTGGAGCTGCGTGGGTCCGACCCCGGCGCCGGCGCAGGCCCCGCCCGCGATGGGGTTCGAAGAGGTAACGTAGGGGTAGGTGCCGTGGTCGATGTCCAGGTGGGTGCCTTGGGCCCCCTCGAAGAGGACGTTGTCGCCGCGCCGCACGGCTTCGCCGATCAGCACCGAGACGTTGGTCACCAGGGGTGCCAGGCGTTTGCCCATTTCCATATAGGGCGCGATGATCTCTTCCGGCGAGAATGGAGCGTCCCCGAGAAATTTTTCCAGGTAGAAGTTCTTCTCCGGGAGGATTTCGGCCACCTTAGCCTTGAGGATCTCCGGGTTCACCAAATCGGCCACCCGGATGCCCCGGCGGGCCACCTTGTCTTCGTAGCACGGGCCGATGCCCCGGCCGGTGGTGCCGATCTTGCCATCCCCTTTGGCCCGTTCCCGAGCCAGGTCCAGGCGCTTGTGGTAGGGCATGATGACCTGGGTGCGCTCGCTGATCCGGAGGTTCTGCGGGGTAATGCCGATGCCCCGTTCCTTCAGCCGGTCAATCTCCATTAACAGGATCTCGGGGTCCAGCACCACGCCGTTGCCGATAAGGCAGACGGTGCCGGGATGGAGGATCCCCGACGGGATCAGGTGGAAGATGAATTTTTCCCCGCCCACCACCAGGGTATGGCCGGCATTGTTGCCGCCCTGATAACGCACCACCAGCTTCGCCTGCTCGGTCAAAAGATCGACGATCTTCCCTTTGCCTTCATCACCCCATTGGGTGCCCACCACCACTACATTAGGCAATGCTTTGCCCTCCTTTTCACAAACCCGGTATATTAGATCATACGGGAGGGCGAAAGCAAAAAGAAAAATGCCCGGCCGGGGCCGGGCCGCCGGCCCCAACGGTCAAACCGGGGCAGGCTGGCCCGGACCCGCGAGGACCTGGAGGACGCCATGAAATACTTCAGGGAGGGGAATGGCCAGGATGTTACGAGATTGGTCCGCAGTCTGTGGACCTCATATAAACTACGGTACCCTTTTGGGCCAGGGGCATAGGTATAGCACATACATCCCCATCTCGCAGAATTCTTGTGGATTGGGGATTGGTAATCACTTTATTATTTCATGTAAAATTTTGCTTAGTTCTGGCATCCTATACGGTTTGGCTACGACCCCCCTGAAGCCATATTCTTGGAAACCCGCCATTATCGGGTCATCGGAATAGCCGCTGGAGACTATGGCTTTTACCTGGGGATCGATCTTGAGTAGCTCCTTTATGGCATCTTTGCCCCCCATACCGCCGGGAACAGTTAGATCAAGGATTACCGTAGCGAATGGCCGCCCCTCAGCCTGGGCTTTGACAAATTTTTCTATGGCTTCGGAGCCATCACTGGCTAATTCCGCCTGGTAGCCCAAATGGGCAAGTATGCGGCCTAAGACTTGCCTGACCATTTCTTCATCATCCATTACCAGAACCCTCACCTGATCCCCAGTCGATATAGGAGTTCCCTGGTTAGCGGCAAAAGCACCTGTCTCTATGGCCGGGAGATAAAGAGTAAAGATTGTGCCAACTTCTACCTGTGACTTAACTTTTATAAGTCCGCAGTGGTTTTTGATAATAGAATAGACCGTCGCCAGACCCAGCCCGCTGCCCTTCTCCTTGGTGGAAAAATATGGATCAAATATCCTATTTATATACTTTGGAGAGATGCCCGTCCCTTGATCTGAAAAGATAAATTTGACGTATTTACCCGCCGGGTTAGGTAAATCAGCTTCGGTCTCCCCTAAAATATTTTCCGCCACTATGCTGATAACCCCGCCCTCAGGCATGGCCTGGTCAGCGTTTAAAAGCAAATTATTAAAAACTTGATTAACCTGTCTTTCGTCTACTTCCACTGGCCAGAGATCCTCGGGAATTGACAATTCACAGCGTGACTTGGAGCCGGATAGGGTCAGACCGACTGTATTTTTCAGCAACTTAGATATGGGAATAATTTTTTTAATCGGCGCCCCGCCCTTGGCAAAGGTGAGCAATTGCTGAGACAGGGTCTGGGCTCTGAGACAAGCCTGTTCCGCTTGAACCAATCTTTCTTGAACCTGGGGCCGTATTTGGTCATCCACCATTGCCAAACCAATATTCCCGAGTATAGCAGTAAGAATATTATTGAAGTCATGGGCAATACCGCCTGCCATGGTGCCCAGGGATTCCAATTTGCTGAACCGCAAGTGTTCTTCCTCAAGCCGCTTGCGGTCGGTTATGTCAACAATAGCAGCCACCGCACCCCGGGACAGGCCATCTTTGTCTAACAGCGGCACGGCATTGCATAGCTGGTGTCGGGCGGCGCCATCGGCATAGACTAAATCAAATTCATAGTCGCGCACGCTTTCACCGGTGGCCGCAGCCTTTTGCGTCGGTAATTCCTGGATCGGGATTTCCCGGCCGTTCTTCATAACCTGGAAGGTCCCTGGACGTTCAGCGACGGGGGCGGACAAGGAAATATTGCTTCCCGGCGGGAGCCCCAACAGTTTATAAGTCTCAATATTACCGGTCATATAGCGGCAGTCCGGGTCGTGCGCAAATACGATATACGCTGGCACCAGGTCCAAGACTGCTTGCAGTTCAGCGTGGCGCTTTCGGTTACTTTCTTCCCTTTCCTTTAGCGTTAACTCGGTCTGCTTGAGGTCGGTGATGTCGAAGGCATAATGCAGATATAGATCAGGCCCTATCGGTATCCAATGAGCGTCCCAAATGACCCCATTGGCCCCGACTTCCAGGCGCTGAGGTTCAGACGTTTCCCAGAGGGTTGGGGCGAGACACCATGGACAGGGAGTTTGCCTCTGTCTCCAGGCAGAAAAGCACTTCAACCCAGGGGAAGCGCCAACTTTGATGGCGGTCAGGTTAGAGGCGACTATCTCCCGGGTGGCGGGTCGCAAAAGCAGGGCCACGCATGGCATATTGTCCAGAAGGACCTGATTTAAGCGACCCTGAGCCAATTCATCTTTCACATTAATACCTTAATAGTCTTAGATATTAGATACATAGGCAATAATTACTTTATACCATAATTTCTATAATAAAACCAATAAATTGGCTTTTTCTTTTAAATCCAAGTGTTATCTACCGGACAGCACTGGGGTTAGGGGGGATTTTAGTTTTTTGAGCATGTGCCATAACGTAAAAAACTTTTGGCATTCACAATAAAAGAATAAACTTTGCAAAAAACTAGCATCATGCTATGTTTAAACTCTATCATACAGAAAAAACAAACCTGTCGCGAGGCGGGGACGGAAAGCCACGAGTCTCGCTGCCCACTCGCCGAGATTGCCGGGTTGCCTGGAAAGTTAGCCCGGTTTTGCCTTTTATGAGGAAGAGACCATGGACCGACCGATTCTCCCCATGATCAAATCCGCATGGTTACTGGCCTTTACTTATGTAAAATACTTGGCCAATGATCCCACCTTCCTGCCCCAGGCCTAATATCCCCAGCAACTGATTTATCAAAAGAAGCCAATCCGCGGCAAAGCGGAGACGGAAAACCACGGACTCGATGCGAGAGAGCCGGGTTGTCTGGATAAGTTGGCAATCCGATTATTTTCTCAATTAGAGGAGGATTATCATGCACTTGCTGCGAATTGTACTGGCTCTGAGCCTGACCTTGGGAATGGTGGGCGCAGCCGGAGCTGGTTTGATCAACCCGATCGGCGTTACGGGCTCTGGAAGTTATGAAAATTCTCCCAGCCTGCTTATTGACACAGTCATTCCCCCGGAGGGGACGCCGGTTGGTAGCGACAGTTGCGTAAAGTTTTACAGCGGCGCCTCTTTTGTGGTCGATTTGGGTGGGCAGTATAATGTTCAGGACATCGTTGTTCAGGTAGATAACAACGATTGGTACTGGATAGTTTATTCCGTCGACAACGCGGCTTACGACAACCTCTTGGGCATCAGTAAATTTGATGGCACCGTGTGGAGTGGCATGGACACCATGAGCACCATCTCCAGTGACTCCCAATATCTAGGTGCAATAGATTTTGCCGCGGTGACGGCCCGATATCTCAAGATTTACGCCACCGGGGGAGACGGCATTTTTGCCGTGTCGGAGCTTCAGGCCTTCGGCAATCCGGTGCCCCTGCCTGGCGCAGTCTGGCTGTTGGGCTCCGGCTTGGGCTTCCTGGCGTGGAGACTCAAACGCGGTTAAGATTCCCCCTATGAGGACTGGCAAAGGCAAGGAGGGGGGCCTATTCGAACCGCATCTCATACAGAGCTGGAGCCAAGAATATCAAGAGTTGCTCAACTGGCAAAAGATGTTGACCGATTACGAAGAAGCTCTGGAGAGCCTCAAAAGGGTCTGAGGCTGCCTTCCCACTGTGGCACTGCGCAGTCCGGTTCTTGGGGTCCGGCCTCCTGGGTCCGGTTGGGTTAAAGAGATTTAAGAAGAATTCCCTTATCCCTTAATCTTCAGCAAAAAAGGCACGGTCAATTATGGCCGCGCCTTTTTCTATTGCCAAATGCTAAGGTCTCCGGGGGCGCCAAGCGCCCCTGGAGAGAGGTGAAGGCTTACTTTACTTTAGGCACATACTTGGCGGGCATCTCCGGATAGTCCTTCCGCAGCACCTTTTTGAGGATCTTGCCGGTGGGCGTCCGGGGGATGGAATCCATGAACACTACTTCCCGCGGGAGCTTGTACATGCCGAGCACGTCCAGACAGGATTTGATGATCTCGCTGGCCAGTTCCTGGGAGGCGGTGTGACCGGGCTCCAGTTCGACCATGGCTACGACTTTCTGGCCCAAGACCTCGTCGGGGATGCCGACGACCGCGTCATCCCGCACCGCCGGATGCCGGAGCATGGCGTCTTCGATCTCCGTGGGGGCCAGCCGGAAGCCGGAAGACTTGATCATGTCGTCTTCCCGGGCCTGGAAGAAGATGAAGCCGTCTTTGTCCATCATGACGGCGTCGCCCATCATGTTGTAGCCGTCTTTGATGCCCTTTTTCATGGTTTTCAGGAGCTTGTTGTCCTGGATGTACGGCTTCCAGTACAGGGTGGCGGTGGGGCCCTTGATCAACATGCTGCCCACTTCGCCGGGGCCCGCAGTGGTGCCGTCTTCCCGCACGACCTTAATCTCAAAGCCCGGCAGGGCCCGGCCGATGGAATCGGGCATGGG
>JBAZKX010000178.1:0-5450 GCA_041650575.1 Desulfobaccales bacterium | reverse complement strand
TCGAGGGCCCGCCCCGCACGGCCTCCATCGTCCGGGACCTGGATTACGCCTGGGAAGACGGGGACTGGATGGCCCGGCGCGACGGGCATAACGCCCTGGACGTCCCCATGTCGGTCTATGAAGTGCACCTGGGCTCCTGGCGGCGGGTGCCCGAGGAAGGCAACCGTTCCCTCACCTACCGGGAACTGGCTCCCCGGTTAGCCGAGCACGTCCAGCGCCTGGGGTTCACCCACGTGGAATTTTTGCCCATTATGGAGCACCCTTTTTACGGCTCCTGGGGTTACCAGACCATCGGCTACTTTGCGCCCACCAGCCGCTACGGCGACCCCCAGGATTTCATGTTTCTGGTGGATTACCTGCACCGGCACGGCATCGGCGTCATCCTGGACTGGGTCCCGTCCCACTTTCCCGCGGACGAACACGGTCCCGGCTTCTTCGATGGCACCCACCTCTATGAACACGCCGACCCCCGCCGGGGCTTTCATCCCGACTGGCGCAGCGCCATCTTCAATTACGGCCGCAACGAAGTGCGGTGCTTCCTGCTCTCCAGCGCCCTGTTCTGGCTGGATCAGTACCATGCCGACGGCATCCGGGTGGACGCGGTGGCCTCCATGCTCTACCTGGATTATTCCCGGAAAGAGGGAGAATGGCTGCCCAACCAATACGGCGGCCGGGAGGATCTGGATGCCATCGCGTTTTTGCGCCAGTTCAACACCGAGATCTATAAGAGCTTTCCCGACGTCCAGACCATCGCGGAGGAGTCCACGGACTGGCCCATGGTCTCGCGTCCCACCTACGTGGGAGGGCTGGGTTTCGGCCTCAAATGGGACATGGGCTGGATGCACGACACCTTGAGATACATGGCGGTAGACCCCGTCTTCCGGCGCTACCACCACAACACCCTGACCTTTCGGATGCTCTACGCCTTCCATGAGAATTTTATCCTGCCCCTGTCCCACGACGAAGTGGTGTACGGCAAGGGCTCGCTTCTGAACAAGATGCCCGGGGACGATTGGCAGAAGTTCGCCAACCTTAGGCTGCTCCTGGGCTACATGTACGGCCAGCCCGGCAAGAAACTACTGTTCATGGGCGTGGAGTTCGGCCAGAGGTCCGAATGGTACCACGAAGCCAGTCTGGACTGGCACCTGCTGGACCACCCCCCCCATGCGGCGCTGATGCGCTGGGTGGAGGATCTAAACCGCGTCTACCGCGCAGAGCCGGCCTTGTTTAGCCGGGATTTCACTCCCGCGGGCTTCGAGTGGATCGACTGCAACGATGTGGAGCAGAGCGTCATCACCTTCCTGCGCAAAGGCCAGGGCGGGGAACTGCTGCTGGTGGCCTGTAACTTCACACCGATGCCCCGGCACGACTACCGGGTGGGAGTGCCCGCGGGCGGCTTCTGGCAGGAGGTGCTGAACAGCGACGCCCTGGACTACGGCGGCAGCGGCCATGGCAACCTGGGAGGGATGGACGCCGCGGCTTTTCCCTGCCACGGCCGGCCTTACTCCCTCAGCCTGACCCTGCCGCCCCTGGCCGCGGTGTTTTTTAAGGCAGTGGCCAGTGGCCAGTAGTCAGTAGTCAGTTGAAAATGTGGAGCAGCCGATCCGGGCTGGTCCCGAAGGAGGAATGGGGCGCCGGGTGTATCCCCTGGGGGTGCGCTTTGGTGGCACGGGCGTCTCGCCTGTGCAAGGGTTGCCTGGAGCCTGGACCCAACAAAATCAAGAGATCAGGCCAGCAACTAGTCTTGATTCAGTAAGGGAGGACCTATGGCCCGAGAGGTCAGAAAGATCGCGGTGGACATGTACGAAGACCGGTTGCAGCAGGACCTGGAGCGCTACCGGGAATTGGCCCTGCAGTTGGGGGCCACTCAGGCCAAGATCGTCCGGGCCGCAGATATCCCGGTGGATGAGCGGGTGACGCTGAAGTGCCAGATTCCCCGGTGTTTCGGGTACGGGGTGAGCGCCCACTGTCCCCCCAATACCATGAAAGCCGCGGAACTCCAGAATCTCCTGAAAAAATACCACTGGGCCGTGTTCTTTATCAAAGAGGTGCCGCCTGAGGTGATTGTCCGGGACAAGGCCACCATCAAAGAGCGGGTGGCGGCCTACCAGTTGGTCTATAAGATCGTCAACGAAGTGGAATCCAGGGCCTTTTACGACGGCCACTACCTGGCCTTCGGCTTTGCCGCGGGGTCCTGCCGCCACACCTTTTGCGGCCAGCAGGAGGGCTGCCTGGCCATGGAAGGGAAAAAATGCCGCTTTTCCTTGAAGTCCCGGCCTTCCATGGAAGCCGTGGGCATCGACGTGTATAAGATGGCGGCCCAGGCCGGCTGGGACATCTATCCCATCGGCAGCGACGCCAAGCCTGAAGATATGCCCAAGGGCACCCTGGCCGGCATCGTCATCGTGCAGTAACGCGGCGCAGGCCGGCCCTCCTTTTCCCGAGACAGCGCTAAATTCCCGAGCCCAGGGGAAAACCTTACCCATGGGGATGGTACATTTTGCCCCGACAGATTCGAAGAAGAAGCCCCGCGCCCCCCAAATTCCCCTAACGCTGTTGGAAAATAAAACACCAGCCGATGGCATGAAAATAGCAAAAGCCAGTAGATTGAGATTGCCTCGATGGGAGGTATTTACCCCCCCTAATTTCTTCTTGACAAAAACAGGTTCATATATTAATCCATGAACATAAGATAATTAATTCGTGACGTTACGATGTCACATTTATAAACAGCCGATTAACCAACCTGTAGATCAAACGACATTCTTCTTAAAGGTATATCCATGTCCGAAAAAGTTCTGGGATCGGTGATGGTGGTGGGCGGCGGTATCGCCGGGATGCAGGCCTCTCTGGATTTGGCCAATGCCGGTTATTTCGTACACCTGGTGGAAAAGGGGCCGGCCATCGGCGGGACCATGGCGCAGATCGACAAGACCTTTCCCACCAATGATTGCGCCATGTGAATTATCTCGCCCAAGCTGGTCGAGGTCGGCCGGCACACTAACATCGAAGTCCACACCCTGTCAGAAGTTCAGGACGTTACCGGCGAGTCCGGCAATCTCACCGTTACCTTAGAGTCTCAGCCCCGTTATGTGAATATAGAGAAGTGCACCGCCTGCGGTGAATGCGCCAAAGTCTGTCCGGTAGATGTGTCCAACCCCTTCAATATGGGTTTGGATGACTGCAAGGCTGTTTATCGTCTCTACCCGCAAGCCATTCCGTCGGCCTTTACCATCAAAAAGTTGGACCGGGCTCCCTGCACCCTGACCTGCCCCGCGGAAATCAACGTCCAGGGATACGTTCAGCTCATTAAGATGGGGAAATACGAGGACGCGGTGAAGCTCATCATGGAGCGCCTGCCGCTGCCGGGCGTTCTGGGGCGCGTCTGTCCCCATCCGTGTGAAAGCAAATGCCGCCGTCAGGAGCTCGACGAGCCGGTGGCCATCTGTTCCCTCAAGCGTTTTGCCGCGGACCAGGTGGACCTGACCGGCATCAACCCGCCTTTAGTGGAGGCCAAAAGCGACAAGGTCGCCATTATCGGCGCCGGCCCGGCGGGGCTTACCTGCGCCTATCATCTGGCCCGGCGGGGCTACCGGCCCACCATCTTCGAGGCCCTGCCCAAGGCGGGAGGCATGCTCCGGGTGGGCATCCCCGATTACCGCCTGCCCAAGACGGTGTTGGACCAGGAAGTCGACAGCATCCTGCGCCTGGGAGTGGAATTAAAGACCAATACGGCGCTGGGGCGGGATTTCACCCTGGATAGCCTTACTGCAGACGGTTATAAGGCCGTTTTTCTGGGCATCGGCTGCCACGTGGGCAAACCCCTGGGAATTGACGGCGAAGAGGTTGACGGGGTCATTCAGGGGGTTGAGTTTCTCCGGCGCCAAAATCTGGGCGAACCCCTGGCCGTGGGGAAACGGCTGGCGGTGATCGGGGGCGGCAACGTGGCCATTGACGTGGCCTGCACTGCCCGGCGCCTGGGTTCGGAAGTGACCGTCGTTTACCGCCGCTCGCGGGAGGAAATGCCCGCTTTTGCGCATGAAATCGAGCAGGCCCTGTGCGAAGGGGTGGAAATCGTTTATCTGGCCTCACCCTTGAAGGTGGTGACCGGGGCTGACGGCAAAGTCGCCGGCCTGATCTGCCAGAAGATGGAACTGGGTGAGCCCGACCCCTCGGGGCGGCGCAAACCGGTGCCCATCCCGGATGCCACCTTTGAACTGCCGGTGGACATGATCGTCCCGGCCATCGGCCAGGAGGCGGCCCAGGGGGTTTTGCAGAACCTCGGCCTCAAGCTGTCCCGCAGGGGCACCATTGAAGTGGACGAAGTGACGTATCAAACCTCCCGGCCGGGGGTGTTTGCGGCCGGCGACGTGCACACCGGCCCCTGGATTGCCGTAGAAGCCGTGGGCGGCGGCATCGAAGCGGCCGAGTCCATCGACCGTTTCCTCAGAGGCGTGGATTTGACGGCAGACCGCACCGAAGGGAAAGAAGCCCACAAGCGCTGGGCCGAAGTCCCCAAGGACGAAGAGGGCCAACCCCGGGAACTTATGGCTACCCTGCCGCCTGAGTACACCTGCGCCTGTTTCGATGAAATTGCCCAGGGGTATTCCGAAGAACAGGCCCAGCGGGAGGCCTCGCGTTGCCTGAATTGCGGCGTCTGCTCCGAATGTATGCAGTGTGTCAGCGCCTGCCAGGCCGGGGCCATCGAGCACGGGCAATGCGCCGAAACCAATGAGATCAACGTCGGTTCCGTGATCCTGGCGCCGGGGTTCAAGACCTTCGATCCCACGGGCAAGTACGGGTACGGCCACTTCCCCAACGTCTATACCAGTATAGAATTCGAGCGCATCTTAAGCCCCGGCGGCCCCTCTCACGGGCACGTGCAGCGGCGTTCCGACGGCAAGGAGCCCAAAAAGATCGGCTGGATTCACTGTGTAGGCATGCGGAGCGACCGGGAGGGCGAACACCCTTATTGCTCCAACTTCTGCTGTATGGCGGCCCTGAAGCAGGCCGTCATCGCCCGGGAGCACATCGGCACCGACCTCGACATGGCCTTGTTCTACATGGATATCCGCACCCCCCGGAAGGATTTCGAGAAATACATGGTGCGCATTAAGGATCAGGGGGCCCGCTTGATCCGTTCCCGGGTGCATTCCGTCAAAGAAACAGGTGAGGACGGCGACCTGGAAATCCGCTACGTCACTGAAACCGGGGAAGTCAAAGACGAGATCTTCGACGCGGTGGTCCTCTCCGTAGGGATGGTCATCCCGCCGGACGTCGTGGCCCTGGCCGAGAAACTGGAAGTCCCCTTAAGCCCCAATAATTTTGTGGAGGCCAGTTGCTTTGAGCCCACCACCACCTTCCGGGAGGGGATTTTCTCCTGCGGCGCCTTCAACGGCCCCAAGGATATCCCCCAGTCGGTGATGGAGGGGAGCGCCGCGGCGGCCGCG
>JBAZKX010000177.1:0-5474 GCA_041650575.1 Desulfobaccales bacterium | reverse complement strand
CCCCCCTACCCCCCCTTTGCAAAGGGGGGAATCGTAACGCGAGGCATAAAAGTCCCCCTTTGAAAAAGGGGGATTTAGGGGGATTTAAGACTTCTCATGGAAATATCTTTAGGGGCGGCCTGCGGCCGCCAGCAGCAGGCGTGCACCGCACGCCCTATGGACTATGCTTTCAAGCCTTTAGCCGACTGCTGAAAGCTGATAGCTGATAGCTAAAAGAGGAAATCAATGAAGTCCAACGCCAACCTAAATAATCACCCGGGTCTTCAATTACTCGATACTCGTCGAGACTTCGCCTCCCCTTATGCCGACGGCCGCATCCAGAAAGCCGCGGATGAAGGCGGCTGCGGGGTCACCGGCTTTGCCGCCAGCGTCCCGGTAGCCGGCCGCCACATCTTCCAGCCCTCGGTGCAGATGCACAACCGGGGCAACGGCAAAGGCGGCGGCATCGCCGCGGTGGGCCTGGACCCCGAGACCATGGGCGTCTCCCAGGAAATCCTCGATGATGACTACCTGATCCAGATCGCCTACCTGGACGACGAGGCGCGGCCCCAAGTGGAAGCTCGGTTCATCACCGAGGTCTTCCGGGTGGATCACGCCCGGCGGCAGCCCACCATCGAGAACTGGCAGGATTTGCCGGGCCTGATGGTCAAGCCCCCGGAGGTCTGGCAGTACTTCGTGCGGGTCAAGCCCGAGGTGATGCAGCACTTTATCCAGCGGCACAAACTCTATGAAGTCCCCTGGCGCAAGGTGGAAGACGAGTTCGTCGCCCAGAATTGCTATAAGCTCAACGAGGCCTATTACGCCTCCCTGGGCGAAAAGAAGGCCTTTGTGCTCTCCCAGGGGCGCAATATCATGATCCTCAAGATCGTGGGGTACGCCGAGGAAGCCGCGCTCTATTACAACCTCCTGGACTTCAAGGCCCACATCTGGATCGCCCACCAGCGCTATCCCACCCGGGGCCGGGTATGGCACCCCGGCGGCGCCCACCCCTTTGCGGCCTTAAACACCGCGTTGGTGCACAACGGTGACTTTGCCAACTACTTTTCCGTGAGCGAATATCTGAGCCAGCGCCATTTCTATCCCCAGTTCCTGACGGACACCGAGGTGGCGGTCCTGACCTTCGACCTCTGGCACCGGCTCTACGGCTATCCCCTGGAATACGTCATCGAGTCCATGGCCCCCACCACGGAGCGGGACTTCGACCTGCTGGACCCGGAGCGCCAGAAGATTTACCGCCATCTCCAGGCCACCAACATCCACGGCTCCCCCGACGGGCCCTGGTTCTTCATCATCGCCAGGAACGACCCCGACCGGAAACGCTTCGAGCTCATCGGCATCACCGACACCTCCATGCTCCGGCCCCAGGTCTTTGCCCTGCAAGACGGGGAAGTGCAGATCGGCCTGGTCTGCTCGGAAAAGCAGGCCATTGACGCCACCCTGCAAAGCCTGGCCGCGGAAGACCCCCGGTTCTGTCCCGTGGCCGACCTGTACTGGAACGCCCGAGGCGGCAGCGCCACCGACGGCGGCACCTTCACCTTCTCCCTGGAAGGCAATAACGGTCACAAGACCCTCACCTGCCACGACAAATTCGGCAAGCCCAAGACCGTGCCCTGGCACCAGCGTCCCTGGGACGGCACCCGGCTGGAGATCACAGTCGACGAGGACGCCGAAGAAACCCGGCTGATCAAGTCCCATCTGGAAGACTTGAGCGGCCAGAAATTCTTCCGGTGGGCCAAAGGGCATGTGCCGATGTGGTCGTACGCCCATTTCCGGGAAGTCCTGGAAGCGGTGCGGGAACTGTCCCAGCGGGACGATGACCTCAAGGCCGCGGCCATCAACGGCCTGACCCTGCTCCTGGACTGGCGCTTTGATCCGGGGGACAAGAAACGCAGCCATTTGCAGCGCCTGCTCATGGAGGTCCTGGCCGAGATCTTTCAGGCCACTCCCGCCATCGGCACCACGAATGCCAGCCGCTACCGCCGGATCGATTGGGAGACGCGGAACCACTTGGCCGCGCCCCCCCGGGATGATGCGGTGCTGGTCCTGGATGCCGCGGGTTTCGAGCCGGAAGGCGATGACTGCGACGCCCGCTTGCTGTGCCGGGCCTTCGAGCTGGGGTGGAAGCAGTTCCTCACCTATGGCTATAAGGGCCAACGCTTCCTGGGCTGCGGCTTTGGGGCCGACACCGATGCAGTCCGCATCGACGCCTACGGCAGCACCGGCGACTACCTGGCCTCGGGCATCGACGGCATGTCCATCTCTATCCACGGCAACGCCCAGGACCAGTTGGGCCAGATCATGAAGCGGGGCAAACTGGTGGTGTATGGCGATGTCGGCCAGACCTTCATGTACGGCGCCAAAGGCGGAGACGTTTACATCATGGGCAACGCCGCCGGCCGGCCCTTCATCAACGCGGTGGGCCGCCCCCGGGCGGTGATCAACGGCACCGCCCTGGACTTTCTGGCCGAATCCTTCATGGCGGGCAACCCCCATGCCGGCGGCGGCTTCATCATCGTCAACGGCCTGGAGTTCGACTCGAAGGGCCGCATCCGCTCCCAGCGCACCCCCTACCCCGGCGGCAACCTCTTCTCCCTGGCGTCCGGCGGCGCCCTGTTTATCCGGGACCCCTATCACCAGGTGGTGGAAGAGCAGTTGAACGGCGGTGAGATCGTGCCGCTGACCGCGGCGGACTGGAACCTTATCCAGCCTTATCTGCAGGAAAACGAACGCCTCTTCGGCATCGGGATTGATGACGACCTTCTCACCATCGAAGGCCGCCTCCGGCACCCGGACCAGGTCTACCGCAAGGTCCAGGCCGTCAAGCTGGCCGTCCTGACCCAGGTGGAAGACTCCTGGGAATAGGTTTATTGTAGGGGCGTGGGCGCAATGAATTGCGCTCAATCGTCCATTCGTTGATAGAAGAGGGGCGGACCGATGGGTCTCGCCCCTTTCTTAATGCACACCGACAACAAATAGAGCAAGCCTTCTCGCTTCCGCAGGGTGCCACCGAGAACGGCTGTTCCTCAGGTTTATTCCCGATAGCTGCCCATAGAACTCTTCACGGCATTTAATTCCTGCCCGCCTCAATATGCCCAGCAGATTGTCAAACTTGCCTGTGAATTCGCCGTTAGATCCATTTGTCCATATATTTGGAATATATTAACTAATTGATAACATTACAATAATTTATTTTTGTCCAAATCAGGTAATTTGGGTGATTTCTTAGTTTATTATTATACCAATAATTAAGGATACTTAGATATTTTTTTAAATTGGCACTAAATTTGCTTAACAATTTGTTGCATGGGAGGAATAAACCTATGGAGTCGAAGAGGGTTGTCGGCATAATTCGTAAAAATTTGGATGAGATAGCACAACCCATAACGGAGCTAATCTCACATTTAAGGTCAATATCAGAAGAATTTGAAGAAGACGATAAAATATGCCCTATCGTCAAGACGATATGCGGTCAATTAGATAACATATTAGATTCAATAGGAAATATCTACCAGGCAACTTGGTTTAACCTGGAACTTATGGGTATGAAGCCAAAAGGCATATTGAGAAACTCAAGCAGCCGAACCATAGCCTCTAGAGAGTCTATGTTGTGATAAGCGAAAATGAAATGAAGGGATGTTTTTCAGGATCATTTTTACAAATTAATTATAGCTTCTTGGAGAATTAGTACAGTATTAAGGTTATTATAAAACTGTACTATCCATAAGCCAGTTTCTTTCTAATCAATCTTGCAATTTTCTGAAATTCTCGGTTAATTAAAAATAATTTATCAACAATACCGCACAGCGTAAGGAGATCTAAATAACTTGCCACATAATCTCTGATGAGATGTTATGATTTATTGTTTCTGACCCTGCTCCTGTAAGTCATGCCACGCCTTTAGTCCTGGAACCCCAACCTTTCATTATTGTGATTCTATATAATTATTGATTATCCGCAGCAAAGGAGGGTTACAAATTGGCGAAATGGATAATTTGGGCGATGATTTTAAAATTGGGCCTGGGTTTATCCCCTAATAAGCCCGAAAGTGTCGGCACCATGGTCGAGTTATCCCCCCTCCAGAGCAGAGTAGCCACCACCTATGCAACCAAAGCCAAGGGGGGATATTTCAAGAGCCCCACCATCTCAGAAACTCCGCCGTTCATGAAGACCTTTCCTCTGACAGAACGTTTCTTGCCGAATCTTTTAATTAATCCCAGATCAGAGGCTCTTCTGTCACATATCGACTTGCAATTAAATAATTTGTCGCCGCTTTCAGCGCGACGGCATAAACGGCTTCCCTCTAAGGATCTCTCGAAACGACTTCTGGCCAAGGCTGGTCATTATCTCAATACCCCCTATAGGCAGGGTGCTTCTTTGCAGACTGGTTATGCCACAGATTGCTCAGGATTTGTGCAATATATTTACAAAAAATTCGATGTTCATCTACCCCGTTCCAGTTCCGAGCAGGCCCAGGTGGGAGAGATAGCTGCCCTCAAGATGGATTTTTCCAAGCTGATCCCCGCAGACCTGCTCTTTTTCAGCCGCGGAGGGCGGCATATTGGGCATGTAGGGATCTATATGGGTGAGGGAAAGATGATCCATGCTGCTTATAACCGCCATGGGGTGACCATTTCCGACCTGCGGCAACCATACTATGAAGGCTCTTTCGTGGTGGCAAAACGCGTCTTAACGGATTCATACCCCAAGTAGGATTCATTATGCGGGACGCGACGCCAGATCCGGTGCGGCATTACGCCGACAGGGAGTGGGTCTCCAGGTCTGCTCCAGTTCGGGGTTAGCTGGACTGGGGGCCGGTGGTCAGGACCACGCGAAACCGGGCCTTGCCGCTCATCATGCGCTCGTAGGCTTCGGCGGCGCGCTCGAGCGGAAAGACCTCATTCATGGAGCGGACTCCCGTCAACACGCTGAAGGCCATCGTATCCTGCGAATCGAGGGAGGTCCCGGACGGCCACCCCGCGATGGACAGGCGCCGCATAATCAGCGTCAAGGGCGGCACGTCGAGCGGTTCCATCACCGCGCCGAGGATAATCAACTTGCCGCCGACCCCCAAACCGCCTGCCACCGCGCTCATGGCCTTGCTGTTCGTCACGGTGGCCACGATGACCTTGGCCCCTCCCAACTTGAGCAGTTCCGCCACGGGGTCCTGCGCCAGGGTATCGATATAATGGTTGGCGCCCAGCTGCATCGCCAGGGGCCCCTTGTCCTGGCCCCGGGCAATGGCCACCGTGTTAAAACCCATCTTGGCGGCGAACTGGACCCCTAGATGGCCGAGGCCGCCGACCCCGAGTATGGCTACGACCTCGCACGGCCGCGCCCCGCTGTTCCGGAGGGCGTTGAACGTGGTGATGCCGGCGCACATCAGCGGTCCCGCCTCCACCGGGGAGAGCTCAGCAGGGATCAAGGCCAGCGCGCCCGCAGGGGCGATCATGTAGTCGGCATAGCCGCCGTCATAG
>JBAZKX010000176.1:0-5494 GCA_041650575.1 Desulfobaccales bacterium | reverse complement strand
GAAAAACGGCGGCTTCCCCGGAGCCCTGTACCCCATCAACCCCAAGGCCGCCGAAATCCTGGGCCTGCCGGTCTATAAAAGCATTGCCGACACCCCTGCGGCTCCGGACTTGGCCGTGGTGGTGATCCCCGCCCGGCTGGTCGCCGCCACCCTGACCCAATGCGCCGACAAGGGCGTCAAGGCCGCGGTGGTCATCACCGGCGGCTTTGCCGAGGCCGGCCCCGACGGCGAAAAGCTCCAGGATGAACTGGCCCAGGTGGTGCGCCAGACGGGGATTCGGGTCATCGGCCCCAACTGCCAGGGGGTGAACATGCCCCATGAACACATGTGCGCCTCCTGGCCGCTGATCACCACCCGGGGCCGGATCGCCTTCGCGTCGCAGTCCGGCACCGTGGGCGCGGCCTTCCTGGATATGGCCGCGGCCGAACACCTGGGGGTGAGCGGCTTCGTGTCCCTGGGCAACCGGGTGGACGTGGACGAAGCCGAAGTGCTCATGTACTTCAACCAGGACCCCCATACCCAGGTCATCGCCCTGTACCTGGAAGGGGTGAAGCGGGCCTCCTACTTCCTCGACGCCCTGCGGGAGGCCGAAAAGCCCGTGGTCATCCTCAAGGCCGGGCGCACCACCCAGGGCAGCCGCGCCGCCGAGTCCCACACCAAGTCCATGGCCGGCGCCGATGCCATCTATGAGGCCCTGTTTCGCAAATACCGGGTCCACCGGGCCGACACCCTGGAGGAACTCTTCGACTTCGCCAAGGCCCTGGCCTATCTGCCCAAACCCAAGGGCCGCCGGCTGATGATCAGCACCTCATCGGGCGGTGCGGCCATCCTGGCTATCGATGAAGCCGAGCAGAACGGCCTCACGGTCCCGGCGCCCAATCCCATCCTTCAGGAGCGCTTGCGGGAAATGCTGCCGGCCCACTGCGCCGTGGGCAACCCGGTGGACCTCACCGGCGACGCCATCAGCGCCCCGGAGTTGTATAAGCAGGTGATGGACAAGACCCGGGACGACTACGACACCCAGGTGGTGATCTTCGGAGACCCCATCCCTGGGGCCGCGCAACAGGTCACCCCGGGCGCCTCCGAACTGGTCGTCTTCCTGGGCGGCGCCGAAGTGGAGCGGGAAGAGCGGCAGAAACTCTATGAGGCCGGCATCCCCGTCTTTCCCACCCCGGAGCGGGGCATCAAAGCCCTGGCCCAGTTTTTCCGGTTCGAACCCCAGCCGGCCCAGACCCCGGGGATGCCCAAGATCGCGGTGGCCGAAGGACTCCGCCTGCTGCCAGCTCTGGAGGCCGCGAGCCTCCTGACCCAGGCCGGCATTCCTTCCGCTGCCGCTCCCCTGGCCAAGACCGTGGAGGAGGCCGCGACCCTGGCCGGCCAGTTCGGCTACCCCGTGGCCATGAAAATCGCCTCGCCCCACATCGCCCATAAGACTGACATGGGCGGGGTTTTCCTGGGCCTGGAAAACGAAACGGAAGTGCGCCAGGCTTACCAGGAGATCATGGACGCCACCCAGCTTTACGAGCGCTGGGCCACGATCGACGGGGTCACCGTCTCCCCCATGGCCAAACCCGGGGGGCTGGAGGTCATCCTAGGCACCATCACCGATCCCCAATACGGCCCCACCCTGATGTTCGGCCTGGGCGGCATCAATACCGAGATCTATAAGGACGTGGCTTTCTGCATCCTGCCGGCCGAAGATAGCGAACTGGAAGACCTGATGCAAAGGATCAAAGGCTGGCCGCTGCTCACCGGCTACCGGGGCCAACCCCGCCGGGATACCGAAGCGCTGCTCATGGCCATGAAGGCCCTGGCCCGCTTCGCCGAAAAACACCCGGAACTGGACCAAATCGAACTCAACCCGCTACTGCTCTACAACAAGGGCCTGTTTGCCGTGGATGTACGGATTTTTTCGCGGATTTAATGGGGAAAAAGGATTGTGGGAGAGGGCCAGGGCCAACGGCCCTGCCAACCCGTGTAAGAGGGCCGGGGAAGCGGGGCCTTCGGCCTCACCTTCCACGGCAATTATATGGAGAAATGCAGGTGCTTTCATGCACCATCATGCGAAGCTGGAGCTTCGCAAAAAATTGTTATTCCCAAGCTAGAGCTTGGGAACGAGAGTAGAGAAGATGCAGGGTAGGCTCTGTCTGCCATGTAATAAAGAGAAATAATGCCTCCCTTAGAATTCTTCCGTCTGCAAACCCGCCAAGAAGTCCTGGCCCTCTATGAACGATTTCCGGCGGTGGGCGCGGAGCAAATTGAGTTAGCCGCGGCCTGTGGCCGGATTACCGCCGCGGCCATCACCGCGCCGGAGGCCGTGCCGGGGTTTCTCCGGGCCACCATGGACGGCTACGCGGTCCGGGCCCAGGATACCTTCGGGGCCAGCGTCGGCGCGCCCCAGTATCTGGAGGTCAAAGGGGAAGTGCCCATGGGCGCGGCCCCGGAGCGCGGCGCGGGTCCGGGGGAAACTTTGCGGGTGGCCACCGGGGCCATGTTGCCTGACGGCACGGACGCGGTGGTGATGCTCGAATACACCGCGGAGCACCCGGACGGCACTCTGGAAGTGCGCCGGGCCGTGGCCCCGGGCGAAAATGTCCTGGCCCCGGGAGAGGACGTGGCCCCAGGGGAGGTGATCTTACCGGCGGGGCGGCGGCTGCGCCCCCAGGAGATCGGCCTGTTAGCCGCCCTGGGCCTCACCGCGGTAATGGTTTACCGAAAACCCCGGGTGGCTGTCCTCTCCTCCGGCGATGAGATCGTGCCCCTGGAGGGACGGCCCCGGCCCGGGCAGGTGCGGGATTCCAACGCCTACCTGGCCGCGGCCCAGGTGGCCGAATGGGGCGGCCTCCCTCGGATGGACGGCATCGTGCCCGATGATTTCGCGGCCTTGCGGGCCGCCCTGGCTGCGGCAATGGACGCGGCCGACCTGATCCTGGTCTCCGGCGGCAGCTCCGTGGGCGTCCGGGACCTGACCCTCACCGCCATCCAGGACCTGCCCGGGGCCGAGATCCTGGTGCACGGGGTGGCGCTCCGGCCCGGCAAGCCCACCATCATGGCTTCCCTGGGGCCAACGCCTCCCAAGCCCCTCATGGGGCTGCCGGGGCACCCGGCCTCCGCCGCGGTGGTCATGGAGGTGCTGGGGCGGCCGTTGCTCACGCAATTGTGCGGCCTGACCGATCCGGCTTCCTGGGGACGCACCGTGACCGCGCGGCTCTCCCGCAACCTGGCCGGCGCCACGGGCCGGGAGGATTACGTGCGGGTGCGCCTGCGCCGGGAAGACGAAGTCATCTGGGCCGACCCGGTCCTGGGGCCCTCGGGGCTCCTATCTCCCCTGGTGAAAAGCGACGGCCTGGTGATGATCCCCCTGGGAGTGGAAGGTCTGTTCAGGGGGGAAGAAGTGGCAGTGCAATTATTCCAGTGGTCCTGACAGGTTTCATCAATCCAACCTTATTATAATTTAATTAAATTCAGGCTAGCCTGGTTAGCGATTGGCTAGCTATCATTAATTTATGCCTTATTCTAAGATGATAGCCTATTTCCTCTAAGGCCGTGCGGGATGGTTATTATTCTGGTTTTGTTAACTATTTCCAGATATGCCTTATTTTATTTAGATTATAAGTGTCTATTGCTCTTTCATTAAAATCGGTTTTTTATAAATCTCTATTGATTTTTTTCAGAATCTATGCCATCGTATGTGCTATGAAGGGATATTTCTTTATCAAGGCTCGCTTGGCGCTCGAATCCGATGAAAGGGTTTCGAAACTTAAATTATTGACGGGATTTTCGTGATTAAATAATATCGGCTAACATCAAGAGCAGAGGTTGTTATGTTTAAGGTAGCTGATAGAAAGGATAAAAACTTAACTGCTGTCGTACAAATTAATCCTAATGATGATTTTTATGAAAGACAGGCCTTCGGTGAGGAAAAAGATTATAGGAAATTATTGGAGGATAAAATTAAGGAAAAGAAATTATACTTTGAAAGTAGTGAAGGGGAAATAAAGGGAAGTTCAAGAGAAAATCTACAGAAAAAAAGAAAGTGGATGTCTGAAGTTGTAAAACCTATATTGGAAATAAAAGATATACTTGAGAGAACCGATCTAATTGAAATAAGATTATTATATAGGAATAAGAAAGTCACTTCAAATGATCTTAAGAACATTATTATCAAGTCAAAAGACTACGATGAATCTCAAATTGTCAAATCTGGATTTAGATTAGATATAGATTTCTGTCCTCGATCTCCTGCTCTGAATAATAAACGAGATTGCTATCTAGTTCAGTTGTTGGGCAAGACCACAGAACATGAAATTCTGAAAAAATACTATACCTTGGACACATTAATGGAGTTCATTATAAATTATTGTTCAGAATACCTGGCGGAATTTTCGGGCAAGGGCTATCAGCAGATCTGACATCCCGAACCCGGTAATCAACGCCCAAGCCTCGCAGGTTCACATTAAAAGGTCGAACAATTTCCTCGCCAGGGTTTGCGCTGCCCCCCGAATTCATCCTCTCTTTCCTTTGCAGAGCCTTGCCGAAAAAAATCCGAAGGCTTGCCCCGGGATCCATGTAAACGTATTTTATCGCTCGGCAACGAAGGTTGCTTTGAGTGGGTCAGGCAAGGAATAATCCACTACCCCGGGGAAACCGCCTCATTTTTCCCGCCACACCACGATGAGACCAAGGCTGAGCCAGAAGGCCTCCCGGATGCGCCGCAGGATGCTGAAGGCCGCGCCCAGGGTGAAACCCAGGTTAAAGCCCAGGGCCAGGAGGATGTTGCCCCCTTCCTGCACTCCCATGGCCGCGGGGATGAAGAATCCCAGGGCCGTGAAAAGCATGGCCAGGGAGTCCAGGCACAGGGCCAGGCCCCAACTGATGGGGTGGCCCAGGAGCCAGAACATCAGATAGACCTCCACCGAATGGAGCAGCCAGCTCACGAAGAACAGGAGAAAGGCCAGGCACGCCCGGGCCGGATATTGCCGGTAAAAATCGGACATGGCCGTATCCAGGTCCACTAAAAACCCTTCCTGCGCCTGGAGGCATTGCGGCACCCAGCCCCGCCGGGAGAGGAAGCGGTAGCTGTTGCCGCAGGGCCGCCGGCTCTGGACCACCACAAAGGTGATGCCCGCCGCCGCCAGGCCCAAGGCCGCCAGACCCAGGAACAGCATGTGCTTGGCCGCCTCCGGCAGAAAATGCGGGGCCAGGGCCAGCCCGGTAAAGATATACAGGATGAGGCTCAGGACCAGGATACCCTTCTGAATCACCACCGAGGCGCTGGCCACTTCCAGCGGCAGGCCTTCGGCCTGGAGCCGGGTGGCCTTGAAGGGCTCGCCCCCCAGGGACGCGGTGGGGGTGAGCTGGTTTAAGGCCTCCCCTCCCAGGCGCAGCCAGAAGAGGCGCCATACCGTAGTCTTTTCCGGCACTTGGACGATGAGGTACTTCCAGGACAGGGACTCCAGCCAGTTGACCACCCCGTAGGGCAAAAGGAGCAAGG
>JBAZKX010000175.1:0-5518 GCA_041650575.1 Desulfobaccales bacterium | reverse complement strand
TGCCGATTTAAGAAAATCTCAGGCCTCTAAATTATTTCCACCCTACTATATTTTGGCAAAGAAAAAAAGCCCGGTCCGGGGGATCGGGCTTGCGGTGTGGTGGCGGGCGGGGACGCCCGCCCTACCCTTTGGTATCCTTAATGAGAAGTGACCTAGCCCTGGTCAGTCTTCCAGGGAACGTCCTTGGGTATGGTGATGCAGCCAAGCCATCAGTTTGGCGTGCAGTGCGGCATCGTAGCGGACCGGCAGGCGCTGGGCCTTAAGACGCAACATTTTATGGGAGGCCTCGGCCCAATCGGGATATAAATAATAAACTCCACCCGGCTCCAGGGTTAAGGGAGCGTCGTCTTTGAGGCTCTCATGGCCCCAGGGGCCGAAAAGATCCAGCCGGGCCATGACTCGCCGGTTGCCCGGCCGGACTTCACAGACGTTGGTGGGGGTAATATTCATGCACCTGCCCTGATAAACCAACCGGTCGTCCAATCCCTCAATGGAGAGCTGATAATAGTCTTTGTCATAGTTCGGTTGTTCGGCGGCCCAAGGCAACCCCTGGGGTGGTAGTTTTGAGGCGGCTTCGGGCATGACTGCAGCGACCAGGGCGGGATCGGCGATCAGCAGGGCCATGTCCGCCGAAGGCAGACTTCTGGGTTCGCTATCGCGGTAAAGATAGAGCCTTTTGTTGCAGAGGTTATCCAGGCAGCCGGGCAGCACGGCCAGCCCGGCCAAGAGTGTCAGGAGCAGCAGCAGGGCCGAAGGCCTCACGCCGGGTGAGATTTTCATGGGGTTTTCCTCAAGGGCAGGGGTGTCAAGCGCCAAAGATCTGGCGGCCCGGAGGGGCCGCCAAGCGCCTCCAGTGAGCTTATTATGCCATGTTCAGGTGCGGTAAGGTGGTTTTTTCAATCAGGCCGCGGTTTTTTCCCTCTGGGGGGGTGAGCAAGACCGGGAGGAGGGGACCTCGATAAAAAAGCCCGGTCCGCCAGGACCGGGCTTAAAAGCGGCGGACGGGACTCCCACCCTACCACTTCTTAAAAATTTAGTTCGCTTCGATTGGTAGGGCGGGCCTCTGTGCCCGCCGAGCGCCAGTTCTCACAAAGGTGCCAGTTTAACCCATACCCATGGATATTCGTCGATTTGCGGCTCGATTTTCAATGGATTATTGAGAATATATTGTGCCTTCTCAATGAATTCAGGTTCATCGCGCATAATCCGGTCAAAATAATCCTCCTGCCAGATTCTCCCTTTTCTGCCGCCTACCCTCTGCAATCTATATGCAGTGTAAGACTTCCACGAATGAACCAATTCATGCAAAAAATACCCTTTGTAAGGCCTTATCAAAACATGAACATGATCAGGCATCACCACATATGCAAGAAGCTCATACCTCTGGCCATCAAAGTGCTTAAGGGTCGATACTATTGTCTCGCATTCATTCCTGTTAAGTTATTTTTGGGATTTTTGTAATCGCCAGGTAACAAAGTAAATTGATCCATCCAGGCGCCAGTGAGGCATTCTTCTCCGGTAAATCCACAACCGATTTTCTGAATTGTCAGTCATCAAGAAGCTGGTGGCGGGCACGGAGGCCCGCCCTACCGTACTAGAGGATTTCACAATTAGTTAAAGACATTGTTCCAATAGGTTCTATTTTATCAATCATTATTAAGCTTTTTTATCTGATCTATCAATTTTTTATATTCATTCGTAGCATCATTTAGCTCTTGTGCAGCTTGCATTATATACTCAGCTTTCATGTTTTCAATATCTTCATTAATAGAGCAGTACATAAGTATCTCACTTCTAGTACGGTCTATTTTAATCTTCAAATCTTCTATCTTCTCATTTAATATTGTTAACTGACCCAATTTCATCAATTTTATTTTATCCACGACATACCCTCCCAAGTCCTATTGAGTAAAATACCGCGATTTTCCTAACGTTACAACATCTTGATAATAAAAAAAAGCCCGGTCCGAGGGGACCGGGCTTTGAAGAGATGGCGGGCGAGACGCCCGCCCCACCATGAGGTTAATCCGCTTCCACCACGGGGCGGGGCAGCAGGCCCGCGGCCTTGACGATCTCCGGAACGTGGTCTTCCCATTCGATGGCCATCAGGTGGATGCCGGCGATGCCCTTCATGGCCAGGCACTCCTGGATCTGCTCCACTGCGATCTTGATGCCCTCTGCGGCCACCTTGTCCTTGGGCACGCCCTTCAGGCGGGTGATGTAGTGGTCGGGCACGTCCAGGCCGGGGACGAATTTTTTCATGTAGTTGGCCATACCCACGGACTTGAGCGGGGTGATGCCGGCCATGATGAAGCATTTTTCCGTGAGGCCCATGTCGTTGGCCATGTCCATGAACAGCTTAAAGCGCTCCATGTTATAGATGCACTGGGTCTGGATGAACTGGACCCCGGCGGCGATCTTTTTGCCCATGCGCACCACCCGGAACTCCTGGGGGTCGGCGAAGGGGTTGGCCGCAGCGCCGATGAAGATGCGGGGCCGGCCCTGGAGCTCGGTGCCGCTCACCATCTTGCCTTCGTCCCGCATGTTCTTGACCGTGTGGGCCAGCATGATGGAGTCCATGTCATGGACGTTCTTGGCCTGGGGATGGTCGCCGAAGGACTGGTGGTCGCCGGTGAGGCACAAGAGGTTCTTGACGCCCAAGGCGGCGGCGCCGAGGATGTTGCTCTGGAGGCCGATGCGGTTCATGTCCCGGGTGACCATCTGCATCACCGGCTCCATGCCCATCTCCAAGATGATCTTGGCGGCGGCCATGGAACAGAACCGCACCACCGCGGTCTGGTTGTCGGTGAGGTTAATCGCGTCGACGTTGCCCTTCAGAAAACTCGCCTTATGCTTGAAATGCTCGACGTCGCAGCCCCGGGGCGGGCCGCATTCTCCGGTCACGGCCTTCTGGCCGCTCCGAAAGATTTTTTCGAGTTTGCTTCCCGCGGAGTATTCGGCGGTCATTGTTTCAATTCCTCCCGTATCGTAGTGCGTAACCCGCCGTCGCGGCTGGTAGACCAATTTTTATAGAGCTGCACCTCGGTGAGCTTGTGGAGCTCGCCGAGATTTTTCAGGCGATCGTAAATGAGTTGCCAGATGCAGGGGATGGAGCCCTTGCCTACCTCGCAGATACCCTGGGAAGAGCCGCCGCAGGGGCCGTTCAGGAGCTGCTTGGCACAGCGGGTGATGGGGCACAACCCGCCGAAATTGCCGATGATGCAGTTGCCGCAGGCCTGGCAGAATTCCTTCCAGACGCCGTGCTCGGTAGCGCCGCCGATGCTGGTGGTGTTAAGGCCCGGATAGACCTTGAGATAGGGATAACGGGCGGCGACGTACTGGGGCCCGACGCTGCAGGCGATGGAAACTACGGCGTCGACGCCATCCACCAGGTCGTCCAGCGGCTCGATGTATTCGGGATCGCACTGCCGTTCACAGGTGTATTCCTTGACTTCCAATTCGTTGCCGGCGGCCTTGCGGGCGATCCTCAGCTCGGAGGCCAGGATGGCCACCTCTTTTTCACCCCCCGCGCAACATACGGTCACGCAGCCTTTACAGCCGGCCACCACGATCTTTTTGAAATCCTTGACCATATCCAGGATTTCCGCCAGCGGTTTCGATTCCGCTATTACCATAGCGATCCTCCTATTCCATTAATCCAGATGATCCAGAGCAAAAAAAAATACCTGAAATTCCCCTTGTTGTGCTAATCGGCGCCCTTTCGCCAGCCGCGCCGGGGACGGCAAGTCATGAACTTCCCTGGCCAACCTATTTTGATAAAACGGAAAGGTGCGCAGGATGGACTTGTACATCTATTCACTTAATTCTATGGTGAAACCAGGGGAATTGTCAAATATAAAAATCCAGAAGAATTTTGAGCTAAGTGGTTTTAGAGGTCAAAAATCTATTGACAAATGCACTTGAGGTCTATTAAATGGGGGACTATGTGAAAAAAAGTATGAGCTCTGCTGGCCCTTGTCCGGGGGACCTTAAGGTTAGAGCCTGCTTTGCCATCACCCCGCTCGTTGCGGGGATGTCCTGAAAATTTAGTTAATAATTACCATACCATAAGGAGGCAGTTTTTATGGCGAAGTACGATCCGGTTAAACAGGCTGACTGGCAGATTGCTGAAATTGCCGAAGCGGAGATGATTCCCTTTGAGGAAATGTGCGATAAGCTGGAAATCCCCAAGGATGAGCGCATCCCCTACGGTCACAAGATCGGCCGCATTGACTACGTGAAGTGCCTGGAACGGAATAAAAACAAACCCGATGGCAAGTACATCGAAGTCACCGCCATCACCCCCACTCCTCTGGGGGAAGGCAAATCCACCACCTCCATGGGCTTGATCGAGGGCCTGGGCAAACGGGGCGTGAACGTGGGCGGCTGCATCCGCCAGCCTTCCGGCGGTCCCACCATGAACGTTAAAGGCACCGCGGCCGGCGGCGGTATCTCGCTGTTGATCCCCATGACCGAATTCTCCCTGGGGTTGACCGGCGACATCAACAACATCATGAACGCCCACAACCTAGCCATGGTGGCGTTGACCTCCCGGATGCAGCATGAATTCAACTATGATGACGCCCAGTTAGCCAAGCGGAAACTGGTCCGCCTGGGCATCAACCCCCGGAACATTGAAATGGGCTGGATCCTGGACTTCTGCGCCCAGTCTCTGCGGAACATCATCATCGGCATGGGCGGCAAGATGGACGGCTTCATGTGCCAGTCCAAGTTCGGCATCGCGGTGTCCTCCGAAGTCATGGCCATCCTCTCCATCTTCAACGGCCTGGCCGACTTCAAGAAACGGTTGAACGAAATCGTGGTGGCCTACAACATGAAGGGTGACCCCATCACCACTGGCGACCTGGAAGTAGGCAACGCCATGATGGCCTGGATGCTGCCCTCCGTCAACCCCACCCTGATGCAGACCGTAGAAAAGCAGCCCTGTTTCGTGCACGCCGGCCCCTTCGCCAACATCGCGGTGGGACAAAGCTCCATCGTGGCCGACCAGATCGGCCTGAAGATGTTCGACTATCACATCACCGAGTCCGGCTTCGGCGCCGACATCGGTTTTGAGAAGTTCTGGAACGTCAAATCCCGCTTCAGCGGCCTCATCCCCAACGTCTCGGTTCTTACCGCCACCGTCCGGGGCCTGAAGCACCACGGGGTCAAGGCCGGCGCCCTGCCTTGTCCTCCGGGCCGGCCCGTCCCCAAAGAATACTTCTCGGCCTCGAAAGAGACCATGAAATGGCTGGAAGAGGGCGTGCAGAATGCGGTGCACCATGTCAAGACCATCAAAAAAGCCGGCATCAACCCGGTGGTCTGCATCAACTCCTTCCACTTCGATACCCCCGAAGAACATGATGTCATTCGCCGGGCCTGTGAGGCCGCAGGCGCCCGGGTGGCGGTGTCCAAGCACTGGCAGTTCGGCGGCGAAGGCGCCCTGGAATTCGCCGATGCGGTTATGGATGCCTGCAAAGAGAAGAACGACTTCAAATTCCTCTATCCCAACGAGCTG
>JBAZKX010000174.1:0-5523 GCA_041650575.1 Desulfobaccales bacterium | reverse complement strand
CAGGAAGTCTTCGACCTAATCGTGCTGTCGGTGGGCATGGAGGTCAGCGAGGCCGCCAAGGACCTGGCCCAAATCCTGGGAGTGGAAGTTAATGCGCATAATTTTGTGGCCACCGATCCCAGCGCGCCCGTGGCCTCGTCCCGGGAAGGCATCTATGTGTGCGGCGCCATGCAAGGCCCCAAGGACATCCCCGAATCGGTCATGCAGGCCTCGGCCGCAGCCGGCGCGGTGAGCGCCTCTCTGGGGGACGTCCGTTGGACCGAAACCAAGACCCGGCAGGCGCCGGAACCTAAGGACATCAAGCCTGAGGATACGCCCCGCATCGGGGTGTTCGTCTGCAACTGCGGCATCAACATCGGCGGCATCATCAACGTGCCGGAGTTGTCGGCCTACGCCAAGACGCTGCCCCACGTGGCCTACGTCGAGGACAACCTGTTCACCTGCTCCCAGGACACCCAGGTCAATATGACCAGGCTCATCGAGGAGCACAACCTGAACCGGGTCGTGGTGGCGGCCTGCACCCCCATCACCCATGAGCCCCTGTTCCGGGAGACCTTGATCGACGCCGGCCTGAACAAGTACCTGTTCGAGATGGCCAACATCCGCAACCAGGACTCCTGGGTGCACATGAAGGAGCACGACAAGGCCACGGAGAAGGCCAAGGACCTGGTGCGCATGGCCGTGGCCCGGGCCTCTCTGCTCAAGCCGCTGGTGGAAAAGCCCCTGAGCATCAACCAGCGGGCGCTGGTCATCGGCGGCGGCGTAGCGGGCCTGAACGCCGCCCTCAACCTGGGAGACCAGGGCTTTGAGACCATCCTCCTGGAAAAAGAACCGGACCTGGGCGGCAACGCCCGGCGGATTCATAAGACTATCGAGGGCATGGACGTTACGGCCTATCTGGACGGGCTCATCGAGCGGGTCAAAGCCCACGACAAGGTCCAGGTGCTCACCGGGGCACTGGTGGTCGGCTTCAGCGGCTACAAAGGCAACTTCACCACTGAAGTTCTGGTGGGGCCCGGCATGTACGAACGGAAGATCGACCACGGTATCGTGGTGGTGGCCACCGGCGCCCACGAGTATCAGCCCAAGGAATTTTGCTACGGTGAACATGCCCGGGTGCTGACCCAGATGGAGCTGGGAGACTTGCTCCACCGGGCGCCCGCGGAGGTCGACAAGTGGAACCGGGTGGTCATGGTGCAGTGCGTGGGTTCGAGAAACGAAGAGAACCCCAACTGCAGCCGCATCTGCTGCCAGGGTGCGGTGAAGTACGCCCTGCAGTTGAAGGACCTCAACCCGGACCTGGATATCGTCATCCTCTACCGGGATATGCGAACCTACGGCCTCCTGGAGGATTACTACCGGGAAGCCCGGGATAAGGGGGTGCTCTTCTCCCGGTTCGACCCGGAGAACCTGCCCCAGGTCAAAACCGACAACGGGCAGTTGAGCGTCACCTTTGTGGATCACGTCCTGGGGCGCCCCCTTAACATGCCCGTGGACGCGGTGGTGCTGAGCGCCGGGGCCCGGGCCACGGACACCGAGGAATTGGCCTCCTTGCTGAAGTTGCCCCGGAACGCCGGCGGCTTCTTTATCGAGGCCCACGCCAAGCTCAGGCCGGTGGACTTCGCCTCGGAGGGCATCTTTCTCTGCGGCATGGCCCATTCGCCCAAGCTCATCAGCGAGTCCATCGCCCAGGCCATGGCCGCGTCCGCCCGGGCCGGGGCCTTCCTGGCGGACGTCAACCAGACCATCAGCGGCGTCACCGCGCACGTGGAGCCGGACCGCTGCGCCGCCTGCCTGGTGTGCGTGCGGTCCTGCCCCTACGGCGTGCCGGCAATCAATAAGGATAACGTCTCGGAGATTAACGAGGCGCTCTGCCAGGGCTGCGGCACCTGTGCCTCGGAATGCCCGGCCAATGTGATCCAGGTGGCCCACTATGAAGATGACCAGATCAGCGCCAAGATCAAAACCCTCTATTAAGGAGTCCGCCGATGGAACCGTTTGAACCGAAGATCGTCGGGTTTTGCTGCCACTACTGAGCCTACTCCGCCGCGGACCTGGCAGGTTCGATGCGATTGCAGTACCCGCCCAATGTGCGCATCATCGAAGTGCCCTGCACCGGCAAGGTGGATGTCATGCACCTGCTCATGGCCTTCGAATACGGGGCGGACGGGGTCATCGTGGTGGGCTGTATGGAGGGGGATTGCCATTACAGCGTCGGCAATCTCTACGCCAAGAAGAGAGTCAACCGGGTCAAGGAGATTCTCGATAAAGTCGGCATCGGGGGCGACCGGGTGGCGATGTACAACCTGTCTTCCGGCATGGGGGGCAGATTCGCCGAGATCGTCAAGGAGATCACCAACAAGGTCCTGGAACTGGGTCCGAGTCCCATCAAGGGGGCCGCGGGGCAAGCCACCAGGCCTATTGCGGAGGCAACCACATGATAAAGGCAGTGCCTAAACCTCTGGAAGAAGTCCTCGGCCTGGTCAAGGACTTCAACAAAGTCTTGATTGCCGGCTGCGACGGCTGTGTGACGGTGTGCGAAGCCGGGGGCTTGAAGGAAGCCAAAGTCCTGGCCTCGGCGCTTAGGCTCTACTTCACCCAGGCCGGCCGCCAGGCCCAGGTTGACGAAACCAGTGTGACCCGCCAGTGCGAAAAGGAATATCTGGCCCAACTCTCCGAGAATATGGACACCTATGACGCGGTGGTCTCCCTGGCCTGCGGGGTCGGCGTCCAGTACCTGGCCGAGGTGTACAACAATAAGATCGTCTATCCCGGCGTGGATACCTGTTTCATGGGGGTCAACGAGGAGCGGGGGGTCTATTCCGAGCGCTGCCAGGCCTGCGGCCGCTGCATCCTGGCCGAAACCGGCGGGGTCTGCCCCATCGCCCGGTGTTCCAAGCGCATGCTCAACGGCCCGTGCGGCGGCTCCGACAAGGGCAAGTGCGAGATCAGCAAGGACGTGCCCTGCGGCTGGGAATTGATCTACGAGCGGCTGAAAACCCTGGGACAATTGGACCGCTTTGAGAAACCCGTTGATCCCAAGGATTGGACCACTTCCCGGGACGGCGGACCCCGCAAGATCGTCAGAGAGGACTTACGGATATGAGCGCCCAGACTCCCAGCAAACTCCAGAAAATCATCGCTTCGGGCGCCTTTGCGGTCACCTCTGAAGTCGGCCCGCCCCGGAGCGCCGATGGCGCCGTAATCGAACACAAGGGCAACCTCATCAAGGATTACGTGGACGCCATCAACGTCACGGACAACCAGACCTCGGTCTGCCGGGTGTGCAGCCTGGCCTGCTGCATCCGCCTCAAGCTCATGGGGCTCGAACCGGTGCTCCAGATGGTGACGAGGGATAGAAACCGCATCGCCCTCCAGAGCGATATTTTGGGGGCCGCGTCCTTCGGCATTAACAATATGCTCTGCCTCACCGGCGACCACCAGCACTTCGGGGATCACGCCACGGCCGCCAACGTCTTTGATCTGGACTCCATCCAGCTCATCCAGACGGTGAAGATGATGCGGGATGAGGGACGGCTCTTGGGCGGCTTCGAATTCGAGGTGCGGCCTCAGATGTTCATCGGCGCCGCGGCCAATCCCTTTGCGGGCCCCAATGTCGCGATGCGCGCCTCCCGCCTGGCCAAGAAAGTCGCAGCGGGGGTGCAATTTGTCCAAACCCAGTGCATTTATAACATGGACACGTTCAAGGAGTTCATGAAGATCATAGTGGACCGGGGCCTGCACGAAAAGGTGGCGGTCCTGGCCGGCATCACCCCCATGAAGAACGTGGGCATGGCCAAGTACATGCAAAAACGGGTGCCGGGCATCGATGTCCCAGATGACATCGTGCGCCGCATCGGCGGGGTTCCCAAAGAAAAGCAGGCCGAAGAGGGCCTCAACCTGGCGGTGGAACAGATCCAGGAACTGAAAGAAGTGCCGGGGGTCCGGGGGTTCCACATTATGGCCATCGAATGGGAGGAAAAAGTCCCGGGGATCGTGGAACGGGCGGGCCTCTATCCCAGGCCGCAAGCGGCCTGAGGCCGGGTCACCCAAAAACGGCACAAATTCCGAATGATCCTCATGAGCCTTGTAATTTATCAATTTTGAGTTCATAATGGCACTACGATCATCTTGAAAGGGGAGGTCTCATGGCTGGAAAGTACATACTGATCGTTGACGACGATCCGGATCTGGTGGAAACCGTATCCATGATGCTGGAGTCCAAGGGCTATGAAGTGGGGAAGGCTTACGACGGGATCGAAGGGGAGGAAGCCATTAAAAAGCGCCGTCCGGACGTGCTGATTCTGGATGTGATGATGCCCAGAAAGAATGGCTACCAGCTCTGCAAGGAGCTGAAATCCAATAAGTGGACTCAGGAGATTCCCATCGTGCTGCTCACCGCGGTGGGCGAGGCCGTGCCCACTACCAGCTACAGCCACGCCGAAGGCATGGCCATCGAAGCCGAAGACTTTATTCCCAAACCGGTGGACGCGGCCACCCTGGTGGCGGCGGTGGAAAGGTTACTCTAACCGTAAGACATGTGTCCCACGAGCGTTGGAAAAATTCGACCGGATCAGGATTGGTGGTCTTAAAGTTATGGAGGGGGGCGCCTGCGTGGTGTCCTCCTCTCCGTTGGCAGACAACCGCTTGGGCCCGGAGGTCTGCGCCCCGCTGGCCCGGAACCGCATCAACCTCACCTTCTTGACCCACGTAGCCGGCGATCGCGAGGTGCTGTGCACCGCCAGCGACGCCGGAGAAGCCGCTTACACCCTGTTACAGTCCCACGCCGGTCCCGGCGGGACGCTGGAATTGCAGTCCGGCGTCTCGATCCTGGCCGTTTATCCCCATGACAAGCGCCCTGAGGTCATCGGCACCTTCATCCGGAGCCTGGCCCGGGCCCGGGTGGTGCTCCACGGCCTGGCCAGTTCGCCTTCGGCCATCGCGGTGGCGCTGTCCAGCGGACGGGTCAAGGCCGCGGTCCTCCGACTCTTTGAGCATTTTCAGTTTCCGGGCTTTGCCTCGCCCGAGGAATTTTTCGGGGCCCAGGCCCCTCCCAAGGAATATCTGGAAAAGGTGGTGGCCACCTACCAGGAAAAGGTCATCAAGGTTTACTGCATCATCCCCCAATCGGACCTGGACCTCTGGGGGATGAGCATCGCCTCGGCGGATATCCTGGCAGGCTTTGCCGAGGCCCTGATGGAGATGGGCCAACTGGGCCTGACGGTGCCGTTTCTCACGGCCCTGCCCGGGCTCGGCGGCCGGGAATTTATCCTGTCGTTCAGCACGGCCCGGCGCCAACCCGGGACTCACAGGCTGGAAGCCTGTGCCACTACCGACCACGGCGGCGAGGTCCGGCGGATTCTGCGCCAGCACCTGCCGGAGCTGCGGCCCATGCGTCTCACCCCGGTGGCCGGGATCTTCCTCCACGGGCCCCATTTCGGCGACCGCTACGGCATTGCTCACACGCTGGTTGCGGCCCTGGAACAAGCCCATATTTCCCTATTGGCCTTGAGCTGCACCATC
>JBAZKX010000173.1:0-5570 GCA_041650575.1 Desulfobaccales bacterium | reverse complement strand
CCCGCAGCTCGGCGCCCGCGGCTGGGTAAAGGAAAATAATTTTGGGGGAGGGGGCCAGGGGCGAAAGCCCCTGCCGCCCTCCCCCAACCCCATAAGAAAAGTAGGGCGACCCGTTGGGTCGCCCTCATATTTCCTTTGGTAAAATAAACTTAACTACTCGTCAATTTTTAGGCCGTATAGAAAAGGCTGCGCCATTTGGTAAGTCCCAAAGACGCTCCCTGGCCCTCCCCCAAAATCATCACATCAGACTCTTATACAACTCCAAATACGCCGTGGCCGAGACTTTCCAGGAGAAGTCCTCGTCCATGGCGTGGACCATGATGCGCCGCCACAGTTCCTTGTCGGCGTAGGCGTCCAGGGCGGTATGGATGGCCTTCAGGAAGGCCTCCGGGGTGTAGTCGGTGAACACGAACCCGGTGCCCGGCGCCTTTGGGTGCCCCACGGGCGTCACCGTGTCGGCCAGGCCGCCGGTGGCCCGGACCACCGGGATGGTGCCGTACTTCATGGAGTAGATCTGGTTTAAGCCGCAGGGTTCGTAGCGGGAGGGCATCAGGAACATGTCGGCCCCGGCTTCCATGAGGTGGGCCAGCTTGTTGTCAAACGCGATCTTCACCCCCAACTTGCCCTTATACTTGGGGGCTTCGCTCTCCAGCCAGCGGTGGTACTTCTCATCCCCGGTGCCCAGGATCACCACCATGAGCTTCTGCTTCATGAGTTGGGGCAAAACCTTCTCCACCAGGTCGAAGCCTTTCTGGTCCGCCAGCCGGGAGATGATGGCCAGGATAGGGGCGTCGGCAAGGTCCTTGGAGAGGCCGAAGGCCTCCATGAGGGCCGCCTTGTCCGCGGCCTTGCCCTTTAGGTCCTCCCGGTTGAATTTGGCCGGGATCAGGGCGTCGGTCTCAGGACTCCAGTCCCGGTAATCCACGCCATTCAAGATGCCGTGCAGGTGCTCGGCCCGGGTGGCCAGCACCCCTTCCAGACCGTAGCCGAACTCGGGCGTCTGGATTTCCTGGCTATAGCGGGGACTCACCGTGGTGATGGCGTCGGCGCAAAGGATACCGCCTTTGAGCAGATTGATCTGGCTGTAATACTCCAGGCCGTCGATGCAGTAAAAGGACCAGTCCAACCCCAGCAGGGGGTACTTTTCCTGGGGGAAAAGGCCCTGGTAGGCCAGGTTGTGAATGGTGAACACCGTTTTGGCCCCGGCCAGGATGTCCTCTCCGGCCCAGCGCTGGCGGAGATACACCGGCGTCAGGGCGCTCTGCCAGTCGTGGCAGTGAATCAGGTCGGGTTGAAAATCCAGGGCCCGGCAAAAGGGCAGGACCGCGCCGCAAAAAAAGGCGAACCGCTCCAGGTTGTCGAAGTAATCGCCCCGGGGAGTGCCGTAGAGCTGGCTGCGTTCGTAGAACTCGTCCCGTTCCACGAAATAGAAAGGGGATGGGGTGGTGGGAGCCATGAGGTTGAAGGTGTGGTTGATCAGCCCCAGATTGACTTCCAGATCCTCGGCGATGAGCGTGGTGGGCGTCTTGCCCTGCTTCACCATGCCGTAATAGGGCATGAGGACCTTGACTTCCACGCCCAGTTCTTCCAGGGCATGGGGCAGGGTGCCCACGACATCGGCCAGCCCCCCGGTCTTGGCGAAGGGCACCCCCTCCGAAGCAACAAACAGCACGCGCAGTTTCTGGCCCATGGATTCTCCTTATGGTAGCAGTCAGCCATTAGCAGTCAGCTGCTAATGGCTAACTGCTGATTGCTAATACTTATAGACCAAATCTATGTCCGAAGCCACAAAGCCTTTTTCCCCCTCGCTGAGGGTGAATTCGAAGATATAATCCCGGCTGGGCAGATTCTCGGGGTGGCTCCCCGGCGGCAAGTCTTTCTCCATGAAGAACACCGAGGTATAGGGAGATTCTTCCAGGCGGGTGTCGGTAATCCAGACCTTGCCGAAGGAGTGCATGAACCGGAAAAATCCGTAGGACCGGTCCAGGAAATACTTGGTGCAGACCCCCCGGACCCGGCTGCCCACTTCCCCCCAGGCGGGGGCCCCGGCAAAGGGCGGGGTGGTGGGCAGGAGCCCCGGGACCAGGTAGCCGGGCACGAACAGGTCCACCTCCCGGCGCAGCCGGGCCGAGACGTTGGCAAAGGCGATCAGTTCGACCCGGCAGCCCTTGTTTTGGGCCATGGTGACCACGCTGCAAAAATCACCGTCACCGGTGAACAGGTAGATCAAGTCCAGGCGGTCCGATTGGGAGACAATATCCAGGCCCATTTCCATGTCCATGTTGGCCTTGCCGTAGGTCCGGCCGGAATCGTCGGTGTACCACCGGATAGCCTTTTCCACCGCTTTGAAGCCCAAATCCCTCAAGGTAAGGATAAAATTCAAGGTCGTCTTGTAATTGGGATCGGAAGTGGCCCGTTCCTCGTCAATGGCCACATAGGCGTTCAGACGCATCACCTCATCGCCGTCCCGGCCGGCAAAACGCCGGATTACTTCGTAGCGCATGCCGTAGCCGCCGTTCCGCATGATATTCATGGAGTCCACATAGACCCCGACTCTTCGGTGTGACATAATAATCCAACTCCTTTCGTTGCTGCGACTAGTCTCCGCAATGATCATAGCCGCGTCCCGGCTCAGGCCGGGAACGCTCACGTGGAAGATAGATGTTAATAACCCGTAGTCAACCCCCTGCTAAAATCACTACTAAAATCGACTCACCGGGACATCCGGGCCGCATTGCTCCACGCCCCGCCGGGTTACGTAAACCGCGACTTTAACTATATGGGCACATGGGGCAAAAATCTTCTGCGAATTAACCGCCTAGAGCGCGGGCATCTCCGGCCATTCTGCGCCGCCGTTCTCCTCTCCGCAATATGAAAGTTTAGTGAAAAACAGCCCGGCTGGCAAGTTTAAGTTCTCCCCTTGCCCCGGAAACCAGCCGGCGCTTCGGTCCCTGGATTGCTCCCGGGGTGCCGATGCGGTAGAATAGCCCGCGGGAGATCAATCAATGCGGGAAGTCTGGCGCATGTGGAATTATTCTACCCTGGTCGTCCTGACGGTCTTGACCGCCAGCATCTTCGCCGCCATTCTCATCCCCTTCAAAGGCATCCCCCTCATCCCGGGACATACGGAACTACGCCCCGCCAACGCCATTCCCGTGGTCTTCGGCCTCCTGTTCGGCCCGGCGGGGGCCTGGGGCGCAGCCTTCGGCAACCTCATCGGCGATTTCTTCGGCACCCTGGGGGTAGGCAGCTTTTTCGGCTTTTGGGGAAATTTTCTGGCCGCCTATCTGCCATATAAGATCTGGGGGGACCGTCCCCTGGCGGACCTGGGGCGCCACCTCCCCCGCTTCATCAGCGCCGTGGTCCTGGGCGCCTGGGCTTGCGCCCTGATGATCGGCTTCGGGCTGGAAATCTTCAAACTGCTGCCCTTCAGCGTCATCGCCATCGCGGTCTTCATCAATAATGCAGTCATCACCCTCATCCTGGGCCCCTTTTTACTCCGCCTTCTGACCCCCCGGGTAAACCGCTGGGACCTGGCCTGGACCGAGCAGATGGACCCCGAGGACCGTCTCCCCGGTCCCGCTCGGCGGTTGGGCCTGGTCCTGGTGTGGCTGGGGGCCGGCGGCGGCTACCTGGGCGGCCTGGCGGTCAGTTTCGGCCTTATCAACCTCCCGGGACTGCCTGACCTCGCCGTCATGCTGATCCCTTTTCTGACTATCCTCGTGGTCGGCTGCTTCTTGCTGTGAAGTGTCCTTGGTAGCCTGCGTGGGAAAATTTAAAATTTCGACCAAATATCTGGAGAATTATTCATTGGCGGCAGCGATCCCCATATCGTGCAACTGATTGGCGCAGGCTGAAGTCTGCGGCTACCATCATCGGATGAGGAGTTTTTTGCCGAATTCCCCCCCCATAATCACCGTCACCGACTTGGCCTTCCGGTACCGCAAAGGGACCCGGCCGGTGTTTGAGGGCCTGAGCCTGTCTGTCGCCGCCGGCGAGCGCCTGGCGGTGCTGGGCCCCAGCGAGGCCGGGAAATCGACCCTGGCTCTGTGTCTCCAGGGGCTCATCCCCCACATGATCAAAGGCGACTTCCGGGGCTTAATCGAGGTGGACGGTAGCTCTACCCTGGCCTGCCGGCCCCGGCAACTGGCCGGACGGGTGGGGATCCTGTTGCAGGATTTCGAGGCCCAACTCTTTTGCACCCGGGTGGATCAGGAGGTGGCCTTCGGCCCCGAGAACCTGGGCCTGCCCCGGGAAGAACTGAAACGCCGGGTCCGGGAATGCCTGGGCCTCATGGGGCTGGCCGGCCTGGAGGACCGGGACCCCGCCACCCTCTCCGGAGGTCAGAAACAGCTCCTGGCCCTGGCCGCGGTCCTGGCCCTGGAACCGAGGCTGCTGGTCCTGGATGAACCTACCACCGACCTCGACCCCCAACGCGTGGAAGACCTGCTGGCCAGCCTGGACCACCTCAGCCGCGCCCGGGACCTCACCCTGGTTCTCCTGGGAGAAGACCTGCGTCTGGCTCGCCTCTGCTCCCGGATCATCCTCCTACGCCACGGCAGAATAACCGCGGACGGCCTCCCGGACGTGATACTGCGGGAGGTGGAACTCTTGCGGCGCCTCGGCCTCAATCCCCCGGAGTTGCCCGCCCTGTTCCACGACCTGGGGCAGACGAATCTGCCTCTGACCTTGCCGGACGCGGTGAGCCAGGCGCAAGGCCTGGGGTGGGCCGACCCTGGCCTGGCCGTGACTGAGCAAGTCTCAGAGGAAGGCGGGCGGGGACGCCCGCCCTACCAACCGGAAATTCTGGCCCTGCGGGGAGTGACCTTCGGCTATCCCGGTCAGCCGCCGGTGGTCCGGGACTTCTCCCTCGCCTTCCGGGATGGGGAACTCACTGCCATCCTCGGACCCAACGGCAGCGGCAAAACCACCGTGCTCAAGCTCCTCCGGGGCCTGCTGGCCCCGCAGGCAGGAGAGCTCTGGCAGCAGCCGGACGAAAATTTCCGGGTGGGCTATGTCTTTCAAAACCCGGATTATCAACTCTTCGCCGAGGTGGTCTGGGAGGAGGTGGCTTTTGGGCCCCGCCTTTTGGGCCTGGCCCCGGCCGAAGTGGAGCGCCGGGTGGAGACCGCGCTGCGCCGGGTCCACCTCCTGGACCGGTCCCGGGACGACCCCTTTTCCCTGACCAAGGGCCAGCGCCAGCGCCTGGCGGTGGCCGGCGTCCTGGCCCTGGCCCCCCGGGTGATTATTCTGGATGAACCTACCACCGGCCTGGATCACCGGGAGCAGCGAGACCTGTTGGGTCTGGTCCGGGAACTCCACGCCCAGGGGCACACCGTCATCATGGTGACCCATTCCATGTGGGCCGCGGCCACCTATGCCCGACGTCTGGTGGTGTTGGTGGATGGCCGGGTAATGCTGGACGGCCCCACCGCCGCGGTGCTGACCGAAACAGACCTGCTGGCCCAGGCCCGCCTGGTGCCTCCCGCGGTGGTGCAACTTAGCCAGGCACTGGGCTTTACGGCCCTGACTCCCGAAGCCTTCCGGCTCCGGATCGGCCCTCGAAAATA
>JBAZKX010000172.1:0-5604 GCA_041650575.1 Desulfobaccales bacterium | reverse complement strand
CGTTTTACGCCCAGGCGGCCACCGGGCCCCGCATCAACAAGTATGGCGAGCCGGCCATCATCGCCTACAACCACGAAGAGAATTTTTCCCGGACGGAGGCCCTGGCCGGGCAGATGTTCCCCCGGGCCGCGTTCGAGGCGATCCGCGCCTTTGCCCGCACCTTCCTGTCCCAGCACCGGGCCTTGTTCTTAAAGCGCATCCGGGAAGGCCGCATCCGGGACTGCCACGGCGACCTGCATATGAAGAATATCTGTCTGGCCGACGGCATCTATATTTTTGACTGCATTGAATTTAATCACCGCTTCCGCTATGGTGATGTGGCCGCGGATATTGATTTTCTGGCCATGGATCTGGACTTCCACGGCTTTAAAGACCTGGGGCGCTACTTTGTGGAACGCTTCGCCGCGGCCTCCCGGGACCCGGACCTGATCCAGATGCTGGACTTTTACAAGTGCTACCGGGCCTACGTGCGAGGCAAGATCCACGCCTTCGTCGCCCAGGATATGGCCCAGCCTCCCGCCGCCCGGGAGCAGGCCCTGATAACGGCCCGGGCTTATTTCAGCCTGGCCGGGGAGTATGCCCGGGAGGGGGAACGATGGGCCGCCTGATCGTCGTGGTTTTCGGCTTGATGGGCACCGGCAAGAGCAACCGTTCCCGGGCCCTGGCCGCGGCCATGGGCTGGCCGGTGATCCACAGCGACGCGGTGCGCAAGACCATGGCGGGCTTAAAGCCCACTGACCGGGTGGCCGTGGAGTTCGGCCAGGGCATCTATGACGAAGATTTTTCCACCCGCACCTACACCGAGATGCTGCGGCAGGCCGCAGAACATTTGGCCGCGGGGCAGAACGTCATCCTGGACGGCTCCTATAAACGGACCGCGGAAAGAGAGCGGGTTCGGCAACTGGGCCGGGAGCACGGGGCCCGGGTCATTTTCGTCTATTGCGAGTGCCCGCCCGCGGTGGCCCGGGAGCGTCTGGGCATCCGGCTCACCGACCCCGCGGCCATCTCCGACGGCCGGGTGGAAATCTTCGAGGACCAGAAACGGGATTACGACCCCCTGATGCCGGAGGACCGGCCCTTGCTGAGACTGGATACCACCCGGGACCCCCAGGTGGTGCTGGAGGAACTCAAGAGCTTTGTGGAAGGTTATTTATAGTTACTCATAGGGCGGCGCCTGCGGCCGCCGTCAATTGGGATGCACGGCACGCCTTATAAGAAACGCAGGCTAAAGCCTGCGGCTACCTTTTAAACGTGGAGATCAAACCATGACCCCGGAAGAAGTGATCGCCAAGGTAAAAAAACGGGCCAAGGCCAATTTCCGAACCGGCCTCAACTGCGCCGAGAGCGTCTTTGAAGCGGTGCTCACCCATGTGGATACGGGCCTGCCCCGCGAAACCATGTGCGTCATGACCGGCTTCGGGGGCGGCGGGGGGCTTTTCGGCGACACCTGCGGCGCCCTGGTGGGGGCCATGGCGGTCCTGGGTGCGGTGTACGGGCGCCGGGAGGCGCCCACCGATGCCAAGGCAGCCAATGAGGAACTGTACGGCGAGCCGGGGCTTTACCGCTTGTTCAACCGGCTGCCCAACGAATTCAAGCAGCGTTTTGGCAGCACTCAATGCCGGCTGTTGACCTCCCAGTGGCGCAAAACCTGGCTCTGTAAAGACCATCTCCTGTTTTGCGGCAACCTCACCGTCGAGGCCGCGGCCCTGGCCGCAGAGATGGCCTGCCCCAAGGACCTGGCGCGTTGGGGCTCGTTGCCTTTTGGGATTCAACATCCTTAAAGCTTGACAGGCTCATTTTTTTACGATAGGAATATACCGAATGGTCGGTTTATTTTAAGACAGAGGCTTCCGCATGACCACGAAGGGTGATTTGACCCGCCAACATATCATCGAAAAATCGATGCAGCTCTTCTCGGTCCAGGGCTACTTCAACACTTCCATAGACAGCATCGTCAAGGCCGCCGATCTCACCAAGGGCGGTCTTTACGGCCATTTTCACAACAAGCAGGAGATCTGGTATGCGGTCTATGACGAATGCGTCAGGATTTGGAAGCGCGTCGTTTTTCAGGGCGTGCGAGACATCCCCGACCCCCTGGCGCGGATCGAACGGGTCATAGAAAACAGCCTGAAAAATTACCTGGGGGGAGGGGTGTTTGATGGCGGCTGTTTTTTGCTCAATTCCCTGGTGGAACTCGCCGGACAATCCCCGAGCATGAGCAGCTTCGTCCTGGCCGGCTTCAAAAGTTTCGCCGCCCGTTTGCGTCTGTGGCTGGAAGAAGCCGAGCAGAAAGATTTGCTACGGGAGGGCCTCAATCTCGACGGCATTGCCAATTTCATCGTGATCTCGCTAAACGGGACGGCGCCTCTGTATGCCGCCAGCCACGATCCTGCCGTCTGGCAGCAGACTCTGGCCCAACTGCACTGCTATCTCGATTGTTTGAAGAAGCCGGCGTGATGGGGACTAGTGCGGCCCTTACAAGAGTGCTTAACCAGCCATCATTGAAGATAAACCATAGTGTCTCATTGATAACTGAAAAGATAAAGGAGAGTGCGTGATGAGCGAACCCAACGTCCTGGTGGAAAAGCGGGATCAAATCGGCTTCATTACCCTGAATCGCCCGCAGGCGATGAACACCTTCAACATCCCTTTTGCCCGGGAGCTCAATGATGCCCTTTGGGCCATGGAAAAAGACCCCGAAGTTAAGGTGGTGGTGATCGACGCCAACGGCAAGCATTTCTCCACGGGTATTTCCCTGGATGAATTCAAGGGTAAAACCCCCAAAGAGTACCGGGAGTTCATTCACCTGATGGATGAGCACAATCATACCATCGCCAAGATGAAAAAGCCGGTGATTGCTTCGGTCAAAGGCTATGCCCTGGCCAATGGCGCAGGCCTGTCTTTTGCCTGTGACCTGACGGTGGCCGCGGAGGATGCCAAATTCGGGACCACGGCCATCAACGTCGGCCTCATCTGCCTGGGCCCGGCCGCGCCCCTGGCCCGCAACGTCGGCCTCAAAAAGGCCCTGGAATTGGTGCTCACCGGAGATATTCTTTCGGCGGCCGAGGCGCAAAGGCTGGGACTGGTCAACCGGGTGGTGCCCGCAGATAAATTAGAGGAAGCAACGCTGGAGTTGGCCACCAAACTGGCGGCCAAGAGCCCCCTGGCCCTGCAGGCCGGCAAATCCGGGCTCTATGCCATGCAGGGGGTCCCTTACGGCCAGGCCCTGAACATGCTGAGCGATCGCTTTGCGGCCCTGTGCTGCACGGTGGATGCGGAGGAAGGGGTCAAGGCCTTCCTGGAGAAGCGCAAACCGGAGTGGCAGGAACGCTAAGTTTTCTGAGAACAGCCTGTGATGAGGTCCGAAAGCATGTCAGGTGAAACGATGAACCTTGAAGAAATAATGAAAGATCATGGATTTAATCTCTCGGCCAGTTGCGCCGGGAAGGCGTCATATACGAGATGGATTAAATACCGGGGCAAGCGCGCCTATATCACCGTGAATGACGTCAGCGGCGACAGCTTTCCCACCACCCTGGAGGAGCCGGTGCGGGTGACCATCCATGACCTCAGGTCCGGGGACGAAGTTGAGCCTTCCCAGGATATCGGCTCGTTAAGCTCCTATCTGGAATCGCTGGCGGAGTGATTTCGGGCCATTTCGAAACCTGGCTGGCAGGATTTGTCATTTTGAGCGCCGCGCAGAATCTAGTCTATCAACTATCTGGACCATGTGCGGCGCCCTGATGACAGAAAACCCAGGTTTATAAACAGCTCCGGTATCCTCCCCGCGCGGCGGAGATTGGCGCCCCTACTTGCAAAAGAGTCCCGCCTAAGGTAATTTTGTAGCCACCGGGGCCGGTTCTCCGCCTGGCCGGCCGCCCGCCGGAAAAATTTATTCATGATCATTATGGGTGGCAGCAAGTCATAACCGGTAGCCCGCCTCAGCGCCGGCGGGACGCCTGGGCCGCCATAATCAATTCTGCATCATTACAAAGGGATAAGCATGGCATTTGATGATTTGCCCGGGTCTGAGTCCAAACCGCAAAAATTGCAGCGCATCCTGAGCGGCATGCGCCCCACCGGTAAGATGCACCTGGGGAACTATTACGGCGCCCTCTACAACTGGATGCGCCTCCAGGAACATTACCAGTGCTATTATTTCGTGGCCGACTGGCACGCCCTGACCACCGAATACGAGACTCCGCAGGCCATCAGCGGCTTTATTCCGGAAATGGTGACGGACTGGCTGAGCGTGGGGTTGGACCCGGAAAAATCCACCATCTTCGTGCAGTCGGCCATCCCGGAGCACTGCGAACTCTACCTGATCTTCGGCATGTTCACCCCGGTGCCCTGGCTGGAGCGCAACCCCACCTACAAAGACCAGATGGAGCAGTTGGCTCACAAGGACCTGGCCACCCACGGCTTCCTGGGCTACCCGGTGCTCCAGGCCGCGGATATCCTGATGTACAAAGCCGAAGGGGTGCCAGTGGGGGTGGACCAGGTGCCCCACGTGGAGATGACCCGGGAGATCGCCCGGCGTTTCAATCACCTGTATAAACCCATCTTTCCGGAGCCTGAGGCCCTGCTCACCGAGATTCCCAAGCTTACGGGCACCGACGGCCGCAAGATGAGCAAGAGCTACGGCAACTGTATCTATCTGAGCGACCCGCCGGAGGAGATGGCCAAAAAAATTCGCCAGATGACCACCGATACCCAGCGGCCCTATAAGAGAGACCCCGGTGAGCCGGACCGCTGCCTGGCGTTCCCCTTCCACCGCCTCAATTTACCCAAGACGCGGATCGAAGAAATTACCACGGAGTGCCGCAACGCCAAACTGGGCTGCGTGGATTGCAAGAAGCTGCTGGCCGAGGCCTTGCTGGAAAACCTCGCCCCCATCCAGGAACGGCGGCGCTATTACGAGGCCCACCCAGATGAGGTTCTGGAAATCATGCACCAGGGCAACGAGCGGGCCCGGCGGCAGGCCCGTCAGACCATGGCCGAAGTGCGGGACGCCATTGGCTTTAGCCAGAAATTCCAATTATAGGGCTGATGGGGGCGAGCCGTCGGGTCACCCCTGCTTCCCTTCCAAAAATCTTATCGAATAAACCATGGCCACCGAGCGCTTACAAAAATTTCTCTCTCAGGCCGGGGTGGCCTCGCGCCGGGCCTCGGAAGAAATTATCCGGGCCGGCCGGGTAATGGTGAACGGCCAGGTGGTCACCGAGATGGGGGTCAAGGTCGATCCCGACCGGGATGTAGTCATGGTGGACGGCCACCCGGTCAAGGTGACGGCCGCGCCCGTGATCCTCATGCTGCACAAGCCCTCGGGCTACGTCTGCACCACCAGCGACCCCCAGGGCCGTCGGGTAGTCACGGAGTTGCTGGGCCGGCCTTCGGTTCGCCTCTATCCCGTGGGGCGCCTGGACTACGATGCCACGGGTTTGCTGCTCTTTACCAACGACGGGGAGTTGGCCTATCGCCTGACCCATCCCAGTTATCACGTGCCCCGCACGTATCGGGTGACCGTCACCGGCGAGATGACCCGGGAGGCGGTGCGGCGCCTGGCCGACGGCGTGGACCTGGACGGCCGCCTGGTTTATCCTG
>JBAZKX010000171.1:0-5611 GCA_041650575.1 Desulfobaccales bacterium | reverse complement strand
GCGCCCTTCCTCAACCAGGCACGCCAGGTGGCCTTCCTGGTGGCCGGCGGCGGCAAGGCCGCGGTTTTACGAGAGGTGCTGCACGGCCCCTATGATCCCCGAATGCTGCCGGCCCAACTCATCCAACCGCAGAATGGCAATCTCCGGTGGCTCCTCGACCTGGCCGCGGCCGCGGCTTTGCCCCAGGCCGACCTGGCTTCCCAGGCCTGAAGCCGCGGAAAATCCCGGCTGACGCGCCGGGCCGCCACAGAATTCCCTTGGAGGATGGCTTGCCTTTGCCCCCGGAGCCTGAATTTTCCACAAAAATCACTTCGGGCCGCATTCCCACCTTGATTTTTCTCCGATACCGGGATTAAGTTGGTTTTGAGATCGCCACCTGCGGATCGAATGACCAGAAAACTGGAGCGCCCATGGGAAAGATTTCAGCCTCGATTTTATCGTCTGACTTCGGACGACTGGCGGAACAGGTCAAGGAAGCGGAGCAGGCCGGCGTCGATTGGATCCACGTGGATGTCATGGACGGCCATTTCGTCCCCAACATCACCATCGGCCCCGCGGTGACCCAGGCCATCCGTCGGGCCACCAAGCTCCCCCTGGACGTCCACCTGATGATCAGCAATCCCGGGCGCTACATCGAGGCCTTTGTCGAGGCCGGCGCCGATTGGCTGGGCATCCACGTGGAGGCCACCCTCCACCTGGAACGCCTCATCCAGCAGATTAAGGAGGCCGGGGCCAAGGCCACGGTGACCCTGAACCCCGCCACGCCCCTGAACTGCCTGGAATATGTTCTGAAAGACGTGGACATGGTCCTCTTGATGACGGTGAATCCCGGCTTTTCCGGCCAGAAATTCATCCCGGGCGTGCTTCCCAAGGTCCGCCGCCTGCGCCAGATGATCAACGAACAGGAACTGGACGTCCTCATCCAGGTGGACGGCGGAGTCCAGGTGGACACCATCGGGGACCTGGCGGCCGCGGGCGCGGACGTCTTCGTCTCCGGCTCCGGCCTCTTCAACGACCAGCCTCTCGCCGACAACGTGCGGCGGTTGAAAGAGTTGATGAAATAGTTTAGGTGGATAAGGCGGTAAAATTATCCACCCTTGATGTAGCCGCAGGCTTTAAGCCTGCGCCACCGGTATTTTTTACCGCAACTCGGCTAACCGCATTTGGAAAGGAGATTGGTGATGGCGAGCGACCCCCGGCAAACCAAGATTGAAGCCCTGCTGGGCAACGAAACCACGTTTCGGGCTGAACGCCGCTCCTACCAGCCGCATCTGTGTCCGCGCCTGGCCGCAGGCGCCGGCCTGACCCGCCCCATAGAGGGGGTGGACCTGGAAGTTCTTAAAGTGGCCCGGGAACAGTTGCCCTTTGTGAGTAAGAATAAGCTGCTGGAAGTCGTGCCGGACGGCCCGCCCCGCCCGGTCAAACCCATGCGTCTGGGCATCGTGCTCTCCGGCGGTCCGGCGCCGGGCGGCCACAACGTCATCGCCGGCCTGTTCCACGCCGCCAAGCAGGCCCATCCCGACAACCAGGTGATCGGCTTTCTGGCCGGCCCCAAAGGGATCATTACCGATAAGCACGTGGAGATTACCGGCGACATGATCGCCCACTACCTCAATTCCGGCGGCTTTCACATGTTGGGCACCGGCAGGGATAAGATCGACACGCCCGACAAGATGAAGAAGTGCCGGGAAACCTGCGGGGCCTTGCAGCTCTCGGGTCTGGTGGTAGTAGGGGGCGACGATTCCAACACCAATGCCGCGTTTCTGGCGGAAAATCTCCGGGGCAGCGGCACCCAGGTCATCGGCATCCCCAAAACCATCGACGGCGACCTTCAAGTGCCGGGGCTCCTCCAGATCCCCTTCGGGTTTCATTCCGCTTGTATGGCCTTTGCCACGGAAGTCGGCAATCTCAACTCCGATTGCAAGTCCGACCTCAAGTACTGGCATTTCACCCGCCTCATGGGCCGCAGCGCCAGCCACATCGCCCTGGAGGTGGCCTTCCAGACCCATCCCAACGTCATCCTGATCGGCGAGGAGATCGAAGAAAAGGAACTCACCATCCACAACGTGGTGCGCCTCATCGCCGACGTCATCGTGGAGCGGGCCCGGGCCGGGAAAAATTACGGCACCATCCTGATTCCAGAGGGCATCCTCGAGTTCATCCACGAAGTCAATGTCCTGATCATCAAGATCAGCTACATCATCGCGGCCTACAACCGCGAGGCCTCCGAAGAGGAATCCTTCCACAAGCTGCCCTTCGAAGACCAGGTCCAGCTCATTGACAACAGCGACATCTGGCGGGACTATGACAGCCGGGTCTTCCTGGGCTTTCCCTCCCTGCTTCAGAAAGGTCTGCTCCTGCCCCGGGACGGCCACGGCAACTTCCCGTTCGCCCTGGTGAACACCGAGCGCATCCTCCTTGAGATGGTGGCCACCTATCTGCGCAAGCAGCGGGCCAAAGGCATCTACAAGGGGACCTTCAAGACCCAGAATCACTACTACGGCTATGACGGCCGGGGCACCTTCCCCTCCCAGTTCGACTGCGACTACGGCTACAACCTGGGGTACACGGCTTACAGCCTTCTGGCCAATGGGGCCACCGGTTACATGGCCGCGATCAAGGACCTGCACCGGGAAGTGGCGGACTGGCGGCCCATCGGCATCCCCCTGCCCCCCCTGATGCACCTGGAGGAGCGCAAAGGACGCCTGGAACTGGTGATCGCCAAACAGAAGGTCGACCTGGAAGCGCCGGCTTTCAAGTTTCTGGAGCAGGAGCGCCGCAAGTGGTCCGAAGGGGACCATTACCGCTTCCCCGGCCCCATTCAGTTCGACGGCCCCGCCGCGGCCACCAAACCCATCACCTTGCAGTTAAACAGCCTGGGATAGTGGAAACTGCAAGGGCTTGAGGGCACGGCTCGCCGTGCCCTATCGCGGGCTGTGTTGCTGCCATATATGTGTTGCCTGATTGGTCGCAGCTTGGTATTAAGATTACCATCATCAAATTGAGACCAGATTAATCTTGCCTTGAGGACTAAAGTTTAAAGTGCTGACTGGGTGGAAGATGTAGATATGATAACCATATAAAATACTTTTTATTTCTATCTCAAGCGCGTATCTAGAGCAGATAGCGAATCTTCGCCCAGCCTATCTAACCGAACTTTGGTTCAAAGTACCAATGTTTCTTACCATGCCAGGAGTTGGTATGTCCGTATGGCCTCCGCCTTTCCTCTTGTTCACCACTACCGATCGGTGCTGGCGAGGGGTCTTTTGGCTCCAGCAAAGAGGAATCCGGGTTATGATTAAGAAATTTATTTATTAGAGTAAATTATGCTATTATGCCTTATTTGACGCGAGGACTCCCTTTTGACAATATATCTTTTTACTATTTTATTTTGATTAATATAGTTCATTAAATCTATAGGGATTATTTGATTAATCTTTTGTTCAATCCTGTCCGATAGGTTGAGGAAATGCTGCCCTTTGAAGACGAGGAAAAAATGGATTCAGGAATTGGGCGGTTTTGGGCCGGGGTGCTTTGTATCGGGATGATATGGCTCTCGGGTTGCGGCTCGCTCACCACCGCCCGCTCGAGCACCTTGTCGGCAATTTCCAATCCTGCTGCTCCGCACCACACGGATTATCTGGAATATCAGCAAGGGCGCCTCACGAAAGCGCAACTGATGGACCGCCTGCCCCATATTGCGATGATCGGTGACAGTCTGAGCCGGGATTTTTATGTGTCCTCCCTCCCCAGCTGCGTATGGCGTTCCAAGATGAACCATGGTCGCGACTGGTTTCTCGACACCGACCCGTCCGCCGACGGCATATACAGCCTTTATGAGCAACTTGCCCAGGAAACGCCTTTGGTGGCCTGTGAATACTCGAGCGTGGGAGGTAGGGTTGATTCAGGCGGAGGCCGGAACCGCTTTCTCGGGTCCTGGCTTCCCCTCAGTTTCTCCCAACAGACGGATTTGATTTTAGAGGAGAAACGGTTCCCGGATTTGGTGTTGCTCTGGATCGGGCACAACAACTTGCACTGGGAGTGGTTTGTGGATCCCCGTCGGCCGGAGGAGATCGAAACCGGGTTGCAAAAAATGGCCGCCAATTTTCGCAAGGACTATGAGCGACAGCTTGGCCGCCTGGTGGAACGGGCGCAGGAGCAAAAACAGCGGCGGGCTTTCATCATATTCGGACTCGTAAATTTCAAGAATTTTTTCGAAGCCAGGGACGCGGCGGAACGACTCCGGAAAAAGAATCCGAAGCTATATCCCTATTTTGAGGTGGACTATAAGCACTACGAGTCCATGAAACCGGAGTATCGGGGAAACATGATGAAGCTCGCCCTGATGATTAACGAGGAACTGCGCGCCATGGTGGGCGAGTTCAACAGGAAATTGGGCGGCGATTCACAGGTGCGCCTCGAGTACTCGGACGCTCTCGCGACCATTGATCTCGGCGGCGTGGAAGCGATTCACCAATGCGACGCCTGGCATCCTTCTATCAAAGGACACAACGTGCTCGCCGCGGCGGCGTTTGGCGCCCTGCGCCCCAGCCTGAATTTCCTTGGAATCGTTCCGCTCCAGAACAATGCTGATTTAAGGTTAAGACCCATCAATTGAACCTTTTTTATGGTCCGTCAAGTCAATAACGAGGTCCCCTTGCCTTCCATCGAGGAACAGATTTCCCAGCTTCGTTCAGCCATCAGCGCCCAGGAGACGCTTCGGCCCACCCTTGGCGATGCCGTGATTGAGGTCACCCTCAAGGCTCTTCGCACCCAGCTTGACTCCCTTCTCGCCGAGCAGAAGGACGGAGCCCAGCCGCAATCAGGACCGTCACCAGAGGCCCTGCTCGCACAGCTCCAGAGCTATGTCCCGCAACAATTGGCCGACAAGACGCGCGCGGCAGGGCAAATCGAGGGCGAACGCAGACAGGTCACGGTCGTGTTTGCGGACATTTCCGGATTTACCGCTCTCTCCGAACGGCTCGACGCCGAGGACGTTGCCGGCCTCGTCAACGACTGCCTCAAGGAACTCGCCCTGGCGGTTTACCAATATGAAGGCATGGTCGACAAGTTCATCGGGGACTGTATCATGGCTGTCTTCGGCGCTCCGATCGCACTGGAAGATGACGCGGAACACGCTCTGCGCGCCACCATTGCCATGCGCGAAAATCTCCAGAGATTCAACCGTCGCTGGATCGAGAAACTGGGCCAACCCCTGAACGTGCACATCGGGGTCAACACGGGAATGGTGATTGCAGGGAACATCGGCAACGACCTGCGGATGAGCTACACCGTGATGGGCGATACCGTTAATGTCGCGGCACGGCTGGAGGACGCCGCGCAAGGGGGCCAGATTTTTGTGAGCCGCAACACCTACCGTCTGACCCGCGGCGCCTTTGCCTTCCAGGAAATGGACCCCATCAAGGTCAAGGGCAAACGAGATCCGTTGACGGTCTATGAGCTCCTCCATGCGAAACTGCAGCCGGACAAGTCCCGCGGGGTCGAAGGATTGTCCTCCCCTCTCGTCGGCCGCGATGCGCAGCGCCAAGCGCTGGTTGAATGCCTTGAAAAACTCCAAACCGGCAGGGGGCAGATTGCCGCGATTCTTGGC
>JBAZKX010000170.1:0-5632 GCA_041650575.1 Desulfobaccales bacterium | reverse complement strand
CGCTGGATCCAGCATCTGGGCTGGTACCCGGATTACACCCTGAGGCTGTTTCGCCGGGGCCAGGGGCGCTTTGCAGACCGGGGAGTCCACGAAGAGGTAAAAGTTGCCGGGGCGGTGGGCACGCTACGATCGCCCCTGGAGCATTACAGCTACCGGAGCGGTGGCGAATACGTCAGCCGCATGGACCGCTACGCCCGCCTGGCCGCGCTGGAACTTGCCAAGCGGGGCCGGCGCCCCTTTCCCGGAGAGTTGTTCTATCGCCCCTTTTTCAGCTTTATCCATCTTTATCTCATCCGGCGGGGGTTTCTGGAGGGCGCCACGGGCTATGAGCTGGCGGTCCTCATGAGCATGTATAAATTCCTGAAATATTACTATCTTAAAGAAATTGCCCAGGGGAGGGAAGTGGATGGCCATTGACCCCAGCGCCCGGATCGCCCCCGGGGTGGAGTTGGCCCCGAACGTCGAAGTGGGGCCCGGGGCGATTATCGACGGCCCCTGCGCCATCGGCGCCGGCACCCGCATCCTGGCCCACGCCTACATCGGCCCTTACACCACCATCGGGGAGCACAATCTCATCGGCTTCGGGGCCATCGTCGGGCACGAACCCCAGGATTACGCCTTCAAAGGCGAAGAGAGCTACACCGTCATCGGCGACCACAATATCATCCGGGAGTACGCCACCATCCACCGGGGCACCGTCCCCGGCAGCGCCACCCGGGTGGGCCATCACAATTTTCTCATGGCCTTAAGCCACATGGCCCACAACTCCTCTCTGGGGAACCACGTGGTGGTGGTCAACGGCGCCCTGGTGGGCGGCTACGTGGAGGTGGCGGACCGGGCCTTCATTTCGGCTAACTGCCTGTTGCACCAGTTCATCCGGGTGGGCACCCTGGCCATCATGCGGGGCGGCTCCCGGGCCTCCCGGGATATCCCGCCTTACAGTGTGGTCGACGATACCCACACGGTGAAGGGGGTCAACCTGGTGGGTCTCAAGCGGGCCGGTTTGGCCGCCCCCAACATCGCGGCCCTGCGCCAGGCCTTCCGGCTGCTCTTCTTCCGCCGGGGCAACCTCAAGGCGGCCCTGGAGCGGGTGGAGCAGGAGGTGCCCCAGACCCCGGAAGTGGCCCACCTGCTGGACTTCATCCGGGCCGCCAAACGGGGCGTGGCCATGGGCCCCAAGGAGGCCGATGCCGACCGCGACCTCTAAGCGCATCTTGGTGATCAAGCTCAAGCAGCCGGGGGACGTCCTGGTGTCCTCCCCGGTGATCGGCGCCCTGAAAGCAACCTGGCCCCAAAGCCACGTCACCTGCCTGGTCCCCAAAGGCACCGAAGATATGGTTTCGGGCCACCCGGGGCTGGACGGTCTAATGGTGGTGGACCGGCGGGGGGCGACCTTTTCCCAGACCCTGAGCTTCCTCCGGGACCTGCGGCGGCGGCGCTTCGACCTGGTGCTGGAACTCTCCGGCGGCGACCGGGGGGCCTTCTACTCCTTTCTGTCCGGGGCCAAAGAAAGGCTCGGATTTGCTCACCCCGGGCAACCCTTCTGGCAGCGCCGCGGCTGCTTCACCCGGCTCCTGCCCCGTCCCCCCATCAGGATGCACATGGTGGACCAGAACCTGGCCGCGGTGCGGGCTTTGGGGATTGAACCCCTGAACCCCCGCCTGGAGTTTTTTTGGGACGAGCAGGTGAAACAGCGGGTTCAAGACATGGTCGCCTCCCTGGGGCTGGCCGACAGGCCCTTCGCGGTCATGCACCCCGGGGCCGGCTGGCGCTTCAAGTGTTGGACCCCCGCGGGTTACGCCCGGGTGATCGAGGCCCTGGAACGGGATTGGGGCCTGCCCGTGGTGCTCACCGGCACGAAGGCCGCGCACGAACAGGAGTTGCTGGCGATGATTCATCAGGAGTGCCGCGTCCAACCCCGAGATCTGGCAGGGCGGCTGAGCCTGAAGGAACTGGGGGCCCTGATCGCCAAGGCCCGTCTCTTTTTCGGCATGGACAGCGCCCCCATGCACCTGGCCGCGGCGGTGAACACCCCGGCGGTGGCCCTCTTCGGCCCCAGCGGGGTGTTCAACTGGGGTCCCTGGGGCCAGGGCCACCTGGTGATCAAACAGGACTGGGATTGCCTGCCCTGCGGCAAAGACGGCTGTGAGGGCGGAAAGATCAGCCGGTGTTTGATCGAATTGACCCCGGAAGACGTGCTGGCGCGCATGGCGCACCATTTCGGGAAATCTTCGGCATAGGACCGATTTCTGTTTTCTGCAGGGAGCACGGCAATCCCCCGGATCATTTCTGCTCACTGCTTACTGATCACTGCTCACCTTCATGAAGATCGCCTTCTTACGACAGCGGGTCACGGCCATCGGCGGGGCCGAAATCACCCTGGGCTATCTGGTCCGGGGTCTGGCCGCGGCAGGGCACGACGCCACGGTTTACGGCACGGAAAGCCGGGCCGAAGCCCAGGCAGCGTTGCCTTCGGGGGTGAGCTACGTGCAGGTGCCGGTCTGGGGCAGCAAGACTCTCAAGCTCCTGACTTTTGCCCTAAACAGCCGCCGCCTCCTTAACCGGGCCGGGGGCCAGGTGGCGTTCAGCCTGGAGCGCGTGCCCGGATGTCAGGTTTACCGGGCCGGCGACGGCTGCCACCGGGAGTGGTTGGCCCGCCGGGCTCCGTATCTGTCGCCCGCGGCCCGGGCCGCGCAGCGCCTGAGCCCCTTCCACCGGGTGATGCTCCTCCTGGAGCGGCGGCTGTTTACTTCCCCCGAGCTGCGGCGAGTGATTGCCAACTCCCGGCAGGTGGCCGATGAAGTCATCCGCCACTACGGGGTGGACCCGGCCCGGGTCCGGGTGATTTATAATGGCCTGGATCGGGCGCGGTTTTATCCCCTGGAGCCCGAGGCCAGGACCGCCCTGCGCCAAAGCCTGGGCATCCCGGCGGATCGGGAAGTGGTCTTATTCGTAGGGTCGGGCTTTGCCCGCAAGGGCTTGACTTATCTTTTGCAGGCCTTCGGCGGTCTAAATGATAGCCCTGCGGAATTATGGGTGGTGGGCAAGGGCCATATCGCCCCCTATCAACGGCTGGCCGAACGCCTCAAGATAGCGGACCGGGTCAGATTCTGGGGGCCGGTGCGGGACGCCGCCCCGTTTTACCAGGCCGCCACGGCGCTGGCCCTGCCCACCCTCTATGACCCTTGCAGCAATGTGGTCCTGGAGGCCCTGGCCTGCGGCCTGCCCGCGGTGACCACCGCGGCCAACGGCGCCGCGGAGTTCATCACCCCGGGGATCAACGGCGCCGTTATCCCGCGGCCCGATGATATCGCGGCCCTTGGGGCGGCCCTGGCCGCGTTCCTGGCCCGAGGCCGGGATGAACCGGTGCGCCGGGCCGCGGCGGCCGCGGTGGCCTCACTCAGTTGGGAGAGCACGGTGGCCCGGACCCTGGAGGTGCTGGGGGAAGCGGGATCGTGAGGTTGCCCCCCTCACCTGCCCCTCTCCCCGCGGGCCGAGCATTACCCATAAGTCAGTAAAAGTGAATTATAAGGGCTTCGTGGCCCAGGCTTTCTAGCCTGGGCGGGATTTTCGGCACAGCCTGGAAAGGTGTGCCACCAGACAAAGACCTTGTGGATAATGATGAGTGCATCGGGCGAGAAGGAAAATACTCCAACTTCGAAAAAATAAGTGAACCTTGCGAATATTGATATCCTTAACCAGCCGCGATTTTGGCTGACCGCTGACTGCTGAAAACTGATAGCTAAGATGCTTGCCCTCTATTTTGACGGACAACCGGCCTTCAAAGATCTCCCCCGGCCCACACCCGGCGACGGCGAGGTCCTGGTGCGGGTGCATCTCGCCGGCATCTGCGGCACCGACCTGCAGGTCCTCAAAGGCTACCATAATTTTCGCGGCATCATGGGCCACGAGTTCGTGGGCGAGGTGGCTGGGCCTGAAGGCTCCCCCTGGCTGGGACAGCGGGTGGTGGGGGAAATCAATCTCGGCTGCGGGGCCTGCGACCGCTGCCGCGGGGGGCTGGCCCGGCATTGCCGTGAGCGCCGGGTCTTGGGCCTCCTTAACCATGACGGCGCCTTTGCCCCCTACCTGACCCTGCCCGCCGCCAACCTCCACGCGGTGCCGCCCGAGGTCCCGGACGTTTGGGCGGTCTTCACCGAACCCCTGGCCGCGGCCCTGCGGGTGCCGGAACTCGCCCCGGTGCCGCCCGCGGCCCGGGTCCTGGTGGTGGGAGACGGCTCTTTGGGTTTGCAGATTGCCTGGGTCCTGGCCCTGAGCGGGGCCGAAATCCACCTGGCGGGGCATTACCCGGAACACCTGCTCCTGGCCAGCCCTCAAGGAATCGCCGCTTTTCTGTCGGCCGATCTGCCTGCCGGGAATTATGATCTCGTGGCAGAGGCCAGCGGCTCCCCTGGCGGCCTGGAACTGGCGCTGAGCCGGGTCCGGCCCCTGGGCACGGTGGTCCTAAAGAGCACCTACTCGGCCCGGTATCCTCTCGACTTCGCGGCCCTGGTGGTCCCCGAGGTGCGCCTGGTGGGCAGCCGCTGCGGCCCCTTTGGCCCAGCCCTGCGCCTGCTCCAAGACGGCCGGATCGATCCCCGCCCCTTGATTTCCCGCACCTTTCCCCTGGCCCGGGGGCTGGAGGCCCTGGACTGGGCCGGGCGCCCCGGAGTCCTGAAGGTCCTCATCGATTGCCGGGAGGGGAACTGAGGGGAGATAGGCAGAGCCTGATAGGAGGTCTTCCCTTGATGGCGGCGATTTGAGAAAATGATATATTTAACATAATCGGCTGGTTATATGTCTAATTCTCAACTCCGATCTTGACGGTAAGGGGCATTGAAAAATCATGCGGCAGTACCTGGACTATGAAGTCAAGCCCGGGAATAACGTGGCCCGGGGCCTGCCGCGGCAGCGGCTGGCGGTGCTCTCCCCCATCTGGCGCGGCCCGGCCCTGAGGCTGGAATATCCCGACGGTGAAGTCCACGCCCTGGTGGGGTGGTCGGGGGCAGGCCCCGGCTGTGCCTGCGACCTCCAGGTCTTTTGGACCCGGCCTGAACCCGCGGCCCCGGCGGTGGCCCTGGCCATCGGGGGCGATGCCGGGGTGCGGACCTTCGCACCCGATGGTCCCGCCGACACCGCCCAAGGCTTCCCCTTTCTGGCCCTGGCCGACAGCCTGATCCCGGCCGCGGTTTTAGAGGTCATCGGACCGGCGCCGGAGAGAGAGCCCCGGCCCCCCTTGCTCCTGATATAGGATAGATCAATACCATGAAACGAACGGACGCCCACCGGCGGCCTCTGGGCCGGCCTGGACGGCGGCCGACGGGAGGATATGCATGAACAGGCAGGTACGGCAGTTATGGCTATCCCTGGGACTGGCGGCGGCGCTGTGGTTGGCGATCTGCCCGTCCGCTCCGGCCCTGGGCGCCACCGCCTTGGGGTTGCAGGATGATTTCATCCGGGTGGCCGAACAGGTGACGCCGTCGGTAGTGAGTCTGAAGGCCGTGCGGACGGTGACCATGCAGCCCATGGGAGTTCCGGAGGATTTCTTCCGGGGCACGCCCTTTGAGGGCATGTTCCGGGAGTTCGGCGGCGGCGCGCCCGTCCGGCGGCGCCAGGTGGGCCAGGGCTCCGGCGT
>JBAZKX010000169.1:0-5677 GCA_041650575.1 Desulfobaccales bacterium | reverse complement strand
GGCTGACCCTTGCCGCTCGCTTCTTACCAGGGCGGCCCTTGGGGGAGAAAGCCATCGCCAGGCGCAGTTGTGCCTGTGGCCGGAGGGGAAGTGGCGGGAGGTGCTGGTCAATGCAGGTCCCATCAGAGACCGTCAGGGCCGGATAACCGGCGCGATGGCGGTCTTTCAGGATATTTCCCGGCTGCAAGAGATCGCCAGGGAGCACAGGCGCTTGCAGGAGGAGGCCCAGAATCAGGGGGAAGAACTGGAGATAGCCAACGAGGAACTTCAGGTCCAGGCCGAAGAGTTGCAAGTCCAGAACGAGGATCTGAAAGAGCGAACCCAAATTCTGGAAGAACAGAAAGCTGAGGTGGAGAAGGGAAGGGCTTTACTCAAGTCCGTGCTGGAACAAATGCCCGCCAGCGTGGTCATCGCCGCGGCCCCCAATGGCCCCATCTTATTGAGCAACCCCCTGGCTGATAATTTCTGGGACGAACCTCTGCAAAGTATTGCCGATCTCGAGGGGTTCTGGAGAATTCCCCGCTACCACCCCGATGGCCGACGCTTCCGGCGGGAGGAGATGCCCCTGTGGCGCTCCCTCAGCATGGGAGAGGTGGTGATGGATGAGGAGTTGATCCTCCGCTCCGGCCAGGACGGCCACATTCACCTAAGCGTCAGTTCGGCCCCGGTCCGGGACGCCCAAGGCCGGGTGGTGGCCGGGGTGGTCACCCACTTCGACATCACCGCCAGGAAGCAGATCGAAGCGGCCCTGCGCACCAGCAAGGCCCAACTGCAGACGGTCTTCGAAAACCTCAACGAGGGCCTGGTCTTCGCCAGCCTCGACGGCCGGTTGTTTAACTGGAACCAGGCCGCGTTGACCATGCACGGCTTCGCCAGCCTCGAAGAATGCCGCCGCTATCTACTCGAGTTTGCAGAGATCTTTGAACTCTCGACCATGGACGCGGTCGTGTTGCCTCTGGATCAATGGCCCTTAGCCCGCGTCCTGCGGGGCGAGCAGGTCCGCGACCTGGAACTGCGGGTTCGCCGCCCGGAGACCGATTGGCAGCGCGTCTTCAATTATGGCGGAGCCCTGGCCCGCGACGAGGACGGCCGGCCGCTCCTGGCCGTGGTCAGCGTGACCGATATCACCGAGCGCAAGCGGGCCGAGGCAGCCCTGCGCCGGAGCGAGGCCCGTTTCCGGAGTTTGGTTGAGGCCAATATCATCGGCTTCGTGGTCGTCAACCGGGAAAACATCCTGGAAGCCAACGACGCCTTCTTGAGGATGGCGGGCTACAGCCGGGAGGATTTGCGAGCCGGCCTCAACTGGAACGAGATGACCCCCCCGGAATACCGCTACCTGGACGAGCGAGCGTATCAGGAGATTCTGACGAAGGGTGAATACGCCTCTTATGAAAAAGAAATATTCAGAAGAGACGGCAAACGAGTGTCCATTCTGTCCGGCGGCACCCTGCTGAAGGCCGAGCCCTTCCAAGTTGTCTGTCTCGTCCTGGACATTACCACCCGCAAGCAGGTCGAAACGGCCCTGCAGGATAGCCAGAGGGATTTGAACCGGGCTCAGTCCGTGGCCCATATCGGCAGTTGGCGCTTGAATGTGCGGCGCGACGAATTGTTCTGGTCCGACGAAACCTACCGGATCTTCGGGATCGCCCCGGGGACGCCGCTGACTTATGAGTCATTTCTCACCGCCGTGCACCCGGATGACCGGGAGTACGTCGAACAGAAATGGGCGGCGGGCCTGCGCGGCGAGCCCTATAATATCGAGCACCGCATCATCGTGGAGAGCGCGGTGAAGTGGGTGCGCGAGAAGGCGGAATTGGAGTTCGACGCGCAGGGAGAGTTGGTCAGCGGGTTCGGAACGGTCCAGGACATCACTGCGCGCAAACAGGCAGAAGAGGCCCTACGGGAGAGCGAGGAGCGGTTGCGCTTGGCGCAGCAGGTGGCGCGGATCGGCACGTTCGAGTGGAATATTCAGAGTGGCGTTAACGTGTGGACCCCGGAATTGGAGGCAATGTACGGCTTGCAACCGGGCGATTTTGTCCGGACGCAGACGGCCTGGGAGAACCTGGTCCATCCCGAGGATCGGTCCGAGGCCATCCGTCGAGTAGAGATGGCCTTTGAGTCGGGTGAACCCATGGAAGGGGAATGGCGCGTGGTCTGGCCCGACGGGAGCGTCCATTGGCTGGCTGGACGCTGGCAAGTCCTCAAGGACGAGTTTGGCAAGCCGCTGCGCATGACAGGGATAAACATTGACATCACGGCGCGCAAGCGGGCCGAGGAGGCCCTGCGGGCCAGCGAAGCCCGGGAGCGAACCCGGGCTGCACAATTGGAGGCGGTTTTGGATGCCACGCCGGGGATTATCTTAATGACGCAGGACCCGGAAGGCCGCGTGATTACCGGCAATCGGATGGCCTATGACCTGCTGGGTCTCCTTCCCGGCAGCAATATATCCAGGACCGCACCGGCAGGCGAAAGGTCCGGGCGCTTCCGGCTCCTGAAAGACGGCCGGGAGATACCGGCTGAGGAACTGCCGGTGCAGCAAGCCGCCACCGGCCGGCCGCTACGCGACCTTGAACTTGACCTGGTCTCCGACGACGGCGCTATCCGCCACTTACTGGGCAATGCCGTGCCGTTGCTGGATGAAAACGGCCGGTCCCGGGGTTCGGTTGCCGCCTTTGTGGACATCACCACCCGGAAACAGGCTGAAGCCGCTCTTCTCAAGGCCCATGAAGATCTGGAGGAAACGGTGCGGGAACGCACCGCGACGTTGCGTCTCACCAATGAGCACCTGCTCCAGGAGATCGAGGTGCGCCGGCTGGCGGAGGAAGCCCTGGATTATGAGCGGGAACGACTCTTCGCAGTAATGGAGCGCATCCCCGCTCATGTGTCCCTGGTGCGGCCGGATCATACCCTGGCCTTCGTCAACGGCGAATTTATCCGCCGGTTCGGAGATCCGGGGCCCAATCGCTGCTATGAGCTGCTGGGACGGGAAAATCCCTGCAAAGAATGCCAGGCCATGGCGGTTTTCCAAACGGGAAAGCCGGTAATCTGGGAATGGTCCGGTCCCGACGGTAAAAACTATCAGATCTATGACTATCCTTTTATTGACGTGGACGGCTCGCCCCTGGCGCTGGAAATGGGCGTAGACATCACGGCCCGCAAGCAGGCTGAAGAGCAGGCGGTCAGTACCGGCCGCATGTACCGGATGTTGAGCCGGGTCAACGAAACCATCGTGCGGGCCCATGGCCGGGGCGAGCTTTTCCGGCAAATCTGCCGCATCATGATGGAGGAAGGCGACTTCGTGCTGGCCTGGATCGGACTGGTGGACCCGGAAAAGGGTCTGGTCGAGGCCGCAGTCCAATACGATTTGATGGATGAATATCTGCAAAATATTACCATTCCGCTGGCCGATGTCCCGGAGGGCCGCGGCCCCACCGGCATCGCGGCCCGGGAGGGCAGATCAGACGTATGCAACGACATTGCCGCCGACCCCCGCATGGATCCCTGGCGGGAGGCGGCGCTGGCCCGAGGGTTTCGGTCTTCGGCGGCCTTCCCGTTAAGGGTGGGATCAAGGGTGGTGGGGGTCCTGACCGTTTATGCCGGGCGGCCGGAGTTCTTCAGCCAGGAAGAAATCGCCCTGCTGGAATCCCTGGCCGGCGACCTTTCCTTCGCCTTGGACTTTATGGATCGGGAAGACCAGCGCCGCCAGGCCGAAGCGGCCTTACGGGAATCGGAAGAGCGGCTGCGTAAGCTGGCTTCTCAGCTTTTGCACGCCCAGGAGGGGGAACGCCACCGCCTGGCCCTCGAGCTCCATGACGACCTGGGCCAGTCCCTCATGGTTCTGAAGATGCAGATTCGGTCCATCGAAAAGCTGTTGCCGGCCGACCAGTGGCAGACCCGGGAGCAGTGCGCCGGGGCCCTGAGCTATATGAATAGCATCGTGGACAACGTCCGCCGCCTCTCCCGGGACCTGCGGCCCGCGGTCCTGGAAGACCTGGGCCTTCCTGCGGCCCTGCGCCTCCTGTTGGAAGAGATGCACAAGTACTACGGACTGGAACTGACGCTGGACCTGGATGACCTGGAGGGCCTGTTGTCCCGGGACGAGCAGGTCAACATTTACCGCATCTTCCAGGAATCCCTCACCAACATTGTCAAACATGCCCGGGCCAGCCGGGTGAACATCGCCATCAAACGAGAGGCCGGCGGCGTGTCGGTAAGGGTGGAGGATAACGGGGTGGGCTTCGATCTGGCCGCGGTCCTGGCGCGGGATGCGGCGGGCCAGGGCCTGGGCCTGGCTGCCTTAGAGGAACGAGTGCGGATGATGGGGAGTAAGCTGACGATCGACAGCCGGAAGAACCGGGGCACCACCCTGGCTTTTATCGTGCCGGTGGGAGGAGTGAGCAGGGAGCAGTAAGCAGTGAGCAGCGACGAGGCCTGAGGGTAATCTTCTATTCTGAAAATCTTGTGAGTTGTGAAGGTTAACCATCCTAAATTATGAGATCAGGAACACAGGCCTTAATCCCCCTGGGGAGATGCCTCGGGGTCCGAGTCCCCCAGGATCTGCAGAAGTTCCTCCAGGAAGCCCGCCTGGCCCTGGATGATCTTGTCCCGGGCGGCCTCCAGGGTGAACCAGGCGGCGCGGTCCACTTCCGGGAATTCCTGCAGCCGGCCCGAGCGGGGCGGCCACTCCAGGGTGAAGGTGTTGCTGCGGATGGCGCCCGCGTCCAGGTCCGCGGCCACGGCCCAGGCGAAAATGGTTTTGCCGCTGGGCTGCTTCAACGGGGTCAGGGCCTTGAACTCCCCGTCAATGGTAAAGCCGGTCTCTTCCTGAAACTCTCGCCTGGCCGCGGCCAGGGGTTCCTCTCCCGGTCCGTATTCCCCCTTGGGGATGGACCAGGCGCCCACATCTTTCGCGGCCCAAAACGGTCCGCCCGGGTGCACCAGGAAGACCTCCAGGATGCCCCGGCGGCGGCGGTAGAGGAGGAGTCCGGCGCTTAGCCTGGCCATTATCAGCTCTCAGTCCTATGGCTTCAGTTTGAACAACTTTGAGCGAATCCCGCCAGCATAGTAAAGTTGAGCAGCGTAATCATATAATAAGGCGAGGCCTAATAAGGTCAATAGGGGGCGGCCAATCCCTGTCGGCCCCAGAGGCGGGGAGACCCCGCCCATACATCTGAGGGGCCGAGCGAGCACGCCGGGTGAGGCCATGAAGCAAGCAATTAATATTCCTGATGGAGATGGTTCCCTCACCGGTCAGCTAATTCTTGCATTAAGACCTTAAATCGAGAAAAATAACCCTATGGCAGCCAAAAAGACCACGACCTCCCCCGCGCCGGTGCGCTACGATGTCTCTCTGCTGACCGATGACGACCTTTACCTCTTTAACGAAGGCAGTCACTACCGCCTGTACAACCGCCTGGGGTCGCACGTGCTCAAGGAGCCCGAGGCGGGGGCCTATTTTGCCGTGTGGGCCCCGGACGCGGCCCAGGTATCGGTGACCGGCGACTTCAACGGCTGGCACAAAAGCAGCCACCCGTTGCGCCAGCGGGCCTCTTCGGGCATCTGGGAGGGATTCATTCCCGGCATGGGGCCCGGCTCGCTGTATAAATACCACGTGGCCTCCAAATACGGCGCCTACCGGGTGGACAAGTCCGACCCCTTCGCCTTTGGCTTCGAGGGC
>JBAZKX010000168.1:0-5682 GCA_041650575.1 Desulfobaccales bacterium | reverse complement strand
GCGCAGTCTATTACCGGCGGCAGCAAAAACCCCCTCTCCCCTGCGAGGGGAGAGGGTCGGGGTGAGGGGTGGCTTCGTTGGCTGACACTCCCCTCACCCTGCCCTCTCCCCCCTAAGTGAGGAGAGGGGAAAAGCTTGAAAATTCCGTGAGATGGTCGGCTTTGGAGATGTCCTTTTTCAAACAGATATTTCCTGACTTCCACGCAAAAACCTTGCCGGACACGCCTGGGGTAGGAGAGATTTCTTTTAAATCGGATTAACGGAGATACCGCCATGTTCCCGCCCTTTGCCAACGAGCCTTATACCGATTTTAGCGACCCCGCCCACGCCGCCGCCTATCGGGAAGCGCTGGCCCGGGTGCGCCGGCAGTTGGGCAGCCATCATGCCCTCATCATCAATGGTGAGAAGGTGGATACCGGCGAGCGCCTCAAGAGCCTCAATCCGGCCAAGCCTGCCGAGATCGTCGGCACCGCGGCCGCGGCCGGTCCCGTACAGGCCGACCTGGCCCTGGACGCGGCCTGGCAGGCTTTTCTGGGTTGGGCCCGGCGGCCGGCCGAGGACCGGGCCGCGGTTCTCGTCAAATTGGCCGCGTTGATGCGCCGCCGCAAGCTCGAGTTGGCTGCCTGGGAAACCCTGGAAGCCTCGAAAAACTGGACTGAGGCCGAAGCCGACGTGGCCGAAGCCATCGATTTCTGTGAGTATTACGCCCGCCAGGCCCTGGAATTCGCCAAACCTTTGCCGGTCCAGGCCTTTCCCGGAGAAATCAACCAGTCCTGGTTGCAGCCCCTGGGGGCCGGGGTGGTCATTCCACCCTGGAATTTCCCCCTGGCCATCCTGGTGGGGATGGCCGCCGGTCCGGTGGCCGCGGGCAATACAGTGGTGATCAAGCCCTCGTCGTACACGCCCGTGGTAGCCTCGGCTTTCATGGAAGTGGTGGAGTCCGCCGGGTTCCCCCCGGGCGTCATCAACTTCCTGCCGGGGCTGGGCGGCGCGGTGGGCGATTACCTGGTGGACCATAGCCGGACCCGCTTTATCAACTTCACCGGCTCCCGGGAGGTGGGAGTGCGGATCACGGCCCGGGCGGCCCGGATCCATCCGGGGCAGCAATGGCTGAAGCGGGTGTTTACGGAATTGGGCGGCAAAGATGCGGTGGTGATCGACGAGACCGCCGACCTCGATGCCGCTATTCCCGCAGTGGTAGCCAGCGCCTTTGGTTTTCAGGGGCAGAAGTGCTCCGCCGCGTCCCGGATCATTGTGTTGGCCGAAGTTTACGCCGACGTCCTGGAGCGCCTGGTGGCCGCGGTCAAGGCGATCCAGGTCGGGCCCGCCGAAGAGAACTACCCGGTGGCGGCAGTGATTTCCGAGACGCAGCATCACATGATTCTCGGCGAAATCGAGGCCGGGAAACGGAAGGCCCGACTGGTCAGCGGCGGCCGGGCCGTGGACCGCGACAGTGGTTACTATCTCGAGCCCACGGTCTTTGCCGAGGTTCACCCGAAGGCGCGGCTGGCGCAGCACGAAATTTTCGGCCCGGTGCTCGCGGTTATCCGGGCAGCGAACTTCGATGAGGCGGTGCGCATCTTTAACGGCACCGAATACGGTCTGACGGGCGGGCTGTTCAGCCGGGACCGGGACCGCCTCGAGCGGGCCAAGCGGGAATTTAACGTGGGGAATCTCTATCTCAACCGTAAGATTACCGGGGCTCTGGTGGGGGTGCAGCCATTCGGCGGCTTTAAGATGTCGGGCACCAACGCCAAGGCCGGAGGCCCGGATTATCTGCGGCTCTTCCTGGAAATGAAAACGGTGTCCGAAAGGGTGTAAGCCGGCAATCTCGGCCATGGGAAGCATAAAGCCTCAGCCTTGACAATAAAAGAATATGAATAATTCTATAATGATAAAGGACAGACCAATCAACTTTGTTCGCAAAGGACAGGAAATGGACTTTCGCGGGTTTATGAAGAACCTAACCGCGGCGCGGATTCGGGCCTGCGCCAAGAAATTAGCTTAAGCCAAGGACCATGTTTTCTCTGACCCGGTCCCGATGGCCCATCCTCTGGCTGGCCGCGGCGGTCGCGGCGCTGCTCTGCGCCGGGGGCGGGGGGCTTGGGGCGGCAGCGGGAGGCTCGGAAGCCGCGGCGCCCGGTCCTCAAGCCGTTGCGCAGCCGCCGCCGGTTCCCGCCGCAGGTCCGTTGGCCCGGCCCCGGTCCCTGCAGCAGGTCGGCGCCCCGGTCCTGCAAACCCTGGCGGAGGCGCCCCCCGACAATCCCCCAACCCCTGAGAAAATCGCTCTCGGCGAGAAGCTGTTTTTCGAGCCTCGCTTGTCAGCCGACGGCACCGTGGCCTGCGCCACCTGCCATAATCCCGACCGCGCCTTTGCCGACGGCAGGCCCACCTCGGTGGGCATCAAGGGCCGGGAGGGCCAGCGCAATGCCCCGACCTTACTTAACGCCCTGTATAACAAGGCGCAATTCTGGGATGGCCGGGCGAAAACGCTGGAGGATCAGGCCGGGTTTCCCATCGTCAATTCCAGTGAAATGGGCCAGCCCAGCCTGGACGCGGCCGTGGCCCGGATCGGCGCCATACCCGAATATCAGCAGGCCTTCCAACACGTCTTCGGCCGCGCTCTCAACGGGCCTGATCTGGTGCGCGCTATCGTCTCCTATGAACGCACGCTCATCTCCTTTGATTCCCCCTTTGATCACTTCATCGCCGGGGACCAGAAGGCCATCGATGCCGCGGCCCAACGCGGCTGGGAGATTTTCAACACCCGAGCTCGCTGCAACCGGTGCCACGCCGCGGTAAATCGGGACGTTACCTACTTCACGGACTTCGACTTTCATAACATCGGCATCGGCATCATCAGGCATCATGTGGTCCCGCTGGCGCGCAAGGCCGAGCGCCTCCTTGAAAAAGGCGATCTCCCGGCGGTGGATCGTGCCGCCATTCAGTCGGATCTGTCGGTGCTCGGCCGCTTCTTGGTTACCCGCAAAGAGGCCGATATCGCGGCCTTTAAGACCTCAACCCTGCGGAACATCCTGGTGACCGCGCCGTATTTTCACGACGGCTCGCAAGCGACGCTATGGGATGTCATGGATCACTACAACAAGGGGGACGGCCTGAAAAACCCCTGGCTCGATGAAGATATCCAGCCCCTCGCCCTGACGGAGCAGGATATCGACGACGTCGTGGCCTTCCTGGCCTCGCTGACGAGCGCGGCCTACCAGGAACTGGGGGCCAGGGAGTTGGAGCGGCAGCGTGCCTTATCCAAGATCAGCCGCCCCCAACGCGATACCGCCAGGGCGTTCGGCCCGAAACCGCCCCGGCCCAAACCGCCGCGCCCTGATCTGAGTTTGAGGAATTAACCCGAACAGTCGGAAGGCAAATTTATGAAAAAGATCATCGGGGTCGCCTTGGTGCCGCTCTTTCTGGCCGTCGTCTGGTGCGCCAGCGCAGGACAGGCGCAGCAGCCTGAAAAGGATACCATCCTCCTGACCATCTTCCTCAAGCACGATCAGTCCAAGACCTTGGACGAGATTCAGGCGCACCTGAAAAAAAGCGGCTTTTCCCAGAACTTCCCGCCGGAAGGGGTGGAGGTGGTTTCGTGGTATGTCATGATGGGCCTCGGGCAGGTCGTGACGTTACGCGTGCCCCCGGCGAAGTTGCGGGAGGTGAATTTAGCCATTGAGCGCGGCGCGTGGGGCGCGTTCCGCACCGAGTTCTATCCAACTTACGACTATCAGCCGATCTGGCGGGAGGAGCGCCACAAGACGCCGGGGAAATAGTCAGCCAGGCGGCTGAGGCCGGCGGCTGAAACTCGCCGCCGCTCGGGTTTTCCTTAACTTTATCCCACAGGAGCGACCCTTGACCAACGGCGCCGGGGAAAAGGTCCACCAGATTCAGGCCGCGGTGCTGCGCGGGCGCGCCGGTTTGCAGATCGACACGCTCGAACTGGAAGGGCCGCGGGAAGATGAAGTCCTGGTGCGCCTTAAAGCCACGGGCATTTGTCACACCGACATAGACTTTTTGGATGACTGGGACGGCCCCCCGGTCGTGCTGGGCCATGAGGGCGCGGGTGTGGTGGAGGAGGTCGGCAAAGACCTGAAAACCGTCCACCCCGGCGATCATGTGGTACTCTCCTATCAGTCCTGCGGCCAGTGCCGCCCCTGCCGCCAAGGGAGCCCGGTGCGGTGCGAGCGCTTCTGGGAGGCCAACTTCGGTTTTGCGCGCCTGGACGGCAGCAATGCCTTGGCGCGCAGCGGCGTCCAAGGACACTTCTTCGGCCAGTCTTCCTTTGCCACCCACAGCCTGGCGACCGCCCGCAACCTCGTCAAGGTCCCTAAAGACCTGCCTCTGGAGCTTCTGGCTCCGCTGGGCTGCGGCCTGCAGACCGGCGCCTCCACCGTGCTGAATTCCTTGCAGGTTCCCAAGGGAGCCAGCCTTGCCATCTTCGGCACCGGCGCGGTGGGCCTGGCCGCGGTCATTGCGGCCCGCCTGGTTGGCGCCGACCCGATTATCGGGGTTGACCTCGTCCCCGCGCGGCTCAAGCTCGCCCTGGAATTGGGCGCCACCCACGTGATCGATAGCAGCCAGGAGGAGGTGGCCGCCCGTATCAAGGCAATCACTGGCCGGGGCGTGGATTATGTCCTGGAAATCACCGGCGCTTCTATCCTGTACCAACTTGGCCTGGAAGTCCTGAATCCGCAGGGCACCATGGCGCTCATTGCCAGGCCGAACGGCTCCGCCTCTCTGTCCCATGGCCGTAAAACCGTCGGCATTATCCAGGGCGATGCCGTGCCCCAGACCTTTATTCCCCGCCTGATCGCCCTATATCAAGCCGGACAGTTTCCCTTTGACCGCCTGGTGAAATTCTATGACTTCAGCGAGATCAACCGGGCCATCGCCGAGGCCAGGCGCGGCGACACCATCAAGCCGGTGCTGCGCCTCGGCCGGTCGTAGCCGCAGGCTCGCCGTGAATGCCCAAATCCCCCTAAATCCCCCTTTGCCAAAGGGGGACTTGAAACCCCCTTTTGAAAAAGGGGGGCAGGGGGGATTTTTCGTCCATGGGAGAGAGAACTTTTAGTTCATGGGTGTTGAGGCTGCACTGCTGGGCGAGAGGCCCGTGCCACTATTTGATTATGAGATGATCATTGGGCGGCGTCCTGGGGACGCCGCCTTTTTTGCGGGAAAGGCGTTTGCTTATCCACCCGCTTAGTGTAAAATCATAGGATAATTCACCTTTTAAAGGATAAGCCAGGATGTTCACCGGGTTGGTGGAAGGGATCGGCGAGATCGCCGGCCTGAGCTCCATGGCCGAAGGGCTGCGCCTCACCCTCAAGACCTCGTTTCCCGCCAGGGAACTCACCCTGGGGGAATCGGTGGCAGTCAGCGGGGCCTGCCTCACGGCGGTGGCCATCGCGCCGCCCCGGGCCAGCTTCGAGGTCTCGCCCGAGACCCTGGCCCGCACTACTTTCCCCTTGAAAAAGGTGGGGGACCGGGTAAACTTAGAAAGGTCTCTGCGGCTGGGAGACCGCCTGGGCGGACATCTGGTCACCGGGCACGTGGACGGCATCGGGGTGGTGCGGGAACGCCGGCCCGGGCCGGCCCACCTCCATCTGAGGTTCGAAATGCCCGGGGCCTTGAGCCGCCTGGTCATCGAAAAGGGCTCCATCGCCATCGACGGGG